>NZ_DASRBZ010000619.1:0-9443 GCF_035653355.1 Mycobacterium sp.
AACCGCTGGACCCATTCGTGAAATGCATTGCCGAGCAAGGCATGCGGATCGGGGCGCGCTGGCAGCCGCCGGGTCAGCCGCTGCCGCGCCGCGGCCGGGTCGCGGCACAGCTCGACCACATCGCTGACCGACAACTGGTTGGGTAGCGCCGGAGCGGGTTGCTGTGGGTCGCGTGCCCGCTCCGCCAGCAGCGCATCGACGTCGGCCACCCACTCGCCGACGTCCGCGCTCGCCAGCGGGTCGGCCAACATCGCCGCGGCCACCAGCGCCGCTCCCCGCTCGACGTCTCCGCGGCGCGTGCCTAGCGGGTCCGCGGGCCAGGCCGCTTCAATCACCTTGGTGCGCAATGGGTTTGGCTCTCCCGCAGCGGGTGGGGGTGCCCACTGTTCCACCGTTCCGCAGGGCTCACCGGCGGCGGCCGAACGGTCGATGACGTCCTTGAGTTCGCAAAGAAAATCCGACGGGCCGCGGGGTTTGATGCCGGTTGCGCCCCAGTGGTGGCCGGACAGCAGCAGGGTGTCTTCGGCTCGGGTGATGGCCACATACAACAGCCGGCGCTCTTCGTCGACTCGACGTTGCTCGAGCTGGCGGCGATGCGCGGAGATCTTATCTGACAACTGCTTTCGGTTGGTGACACCAGTGGTGTCCAGGACGGGGACGCCGTGCGCGCCCGCCGACGCGCGGTCGCCACGCAGCAGCGGCGGCAGGTCGGCGGGATCGGTGAGCCAGGTGCGCGTCGATGCGGTGGAGGGGAACACGCCGCCCGATAGGTGCGGCACCGCCACCACCTGCCACTCCAAACCCTTCGCGGCGTGCACCGTGAGCACCTGCACACGGTCTGCGGCGACGGTGAGCTGCGCTGGGGGTAATCCGTTTTCGACGACCGCGGCCGTGTCGAGGTAGGCCAGCAGACCGGCCACCGAAGCCGGGCAAAGGGTCGGCGACGTGGCGGTCCGCTCCGCGTACCCGCTGACCACGTCGGCGAACGCGTCGAGATGCTCGGTACCGGCCCAGGCCCCGCGCGTCGGCTGCACAGCACGGGCCTCGCAGTCGACGCCCAGCACGCGGCGCACTTCGGCGACCAGCTCCGGCAGCGGGTGACCGAGGTGGCCGCGCAGACCGGTCAGTTCGTCGGCCAACGCGATGATGCGCTGATACCCCGCCGCCGAATACCCGCCGGCCAGGCCCGGATCGCTGATCGCGTCAGCCAGGCATGCGGTGTCGGCATCCGGACCGGACTCCGCGGCGAGCTGCTCGGCCGACAACACCGGCCCGCGGGGCGGGTGGCCGCCGAGTTCCTGCGCGCGCCGCCACAACGCGGCAATGTCGCGGGCTCCGAGTCGCCACCGCGGACCGGTCAACACGCGCATGGCCGCCGCGCCTGCGGTGGGGTCGGCGACCAACCGCAGCATCGCCACCACGTCGGCCACCTCGGGAATGGCCAGCAGCCCGGCCAGGCCGACCACTTCCACGGGGATGCCGCGGGCACGCAGCGTCTCGGCCATCGGCGCGGCGTCGGCGTTTCGCCGGACCAGCACCGCGGCGGTCGTCGGCGCGACGCCGTCGGCGCGGCAGCGCTCGAACGTGCGGTGCAGCTGGTCGGCGATCCACTCGCGTTCGGCTTGCACGTCGGGCAGCAAGGCTGCGCGGACGGCGCCCGCCGGGGCGTCCGGACGTGCGCGCAGGGCTCGCACGGCGACCGACCGGCGCCGCGCTTCCGCGGAAACGGCGTTGGCCAACTGCAGGATCCGCGGCGGGTTGCGCCAGCTCGTACGCAACTCGAGGATTGGCGCGTGGGTGCCGTCGGATCGGGGGAAGTCGGTGGCGAACCGCGGCAGGTTGGTTGCTGAGGCACCGCGCCAGCCGTAGATCGACTGGATCGGGTCGCCGACGGCCGTCAGCGCCAATTCGTCGTCGACTCCCCCGCCGAACAACGCCGACAACGCGACGCGTTGGGCGTGCCCGGTGTCCTGGTATTCGTCGAGCAGCACCACCCGATAGCGTTCCCGCAGCTGCTCACCGACCTGGGGGAACCTCGAGGCCAGCCGTGCCGCCAAGGCCATCTGCAAACCGAAGTCGACCACCTTTTCGGCGAGCATCCGCCGGTGCAGCGCGTCGACCAGCGGAACCAACTCGGCACGCTCGGTTTGCGTGGCCAGCATCCGCAACAGCCATTGACTGGGGCCGCGCTCCCGCTGGTACGGACCTGCCGGCAGCGTGTGAACCAGCTGTTCCAACTCCAGATGGGTGTCGCGCAGCTGTTCGGTGTCGACGAGATGCTCGGTGAGCTGACCCCACAGCCGCAGCACCATCGCGGTCACTGCGGCCGGATTCTTGTCGGTGTGCAGCTCGCCGCGGTACCCGCTGACCACGTCGAAGGCCAGCTGCCACAGCTCGGTTTCGCTGAGCAGCCGGCTATCCGGTTCGACCGGCAACAGCAGGCCATGTTCGCGCAGCAGCGAACCGGCGAAGGCATGGTAGGTGCTGACCGCCGGCGCCGCCGCCGGCTCGGAGGCTGCCCGGCTTCCGATTGCCATGCCGACACCGGCCAGCCGGGCCAGCCGCGACCGCACCCGGCGCAGCAGCTGACCGGCGGCCTTGCGGGTGAAGGTCAATCCCAACACCTGATCGGGCGAGGCGTAGCCGTTGGCGACCAGCCACACCACCCGTGCGGCCATCGTCTCGGTTTTGCCCGCACCTGCCCCGGCGATGACTACCAGCGGCCCCGGCGGCGCGGCGATCACGGCGGCCTGCTCTGCAGTGGGCTCGAAAAGCCCTAGCGCGCAGGCCAATTCGGCCGGGCTGTACCGCGGCGCCGCCGTCACTGCGGGCCCCCCGGATGTGCCGGGCAGCTGGGCCGTATCGGGCAGTGCGTGCAGCCGTCGTTGATCCGGGCGATGAAGCGTGGGCCGCCGGTGGCAGCGGCGGCCTCGTGGACAAGTTTGCGCCATTCGTCGCGCGCGCCCGGAGTGAGCGGATCCTGCTCGCGCTCGGTGGCGCCATTGGCTCCACGTCTGCCCAGGTAGACCAGGCGGGCGCCGCCCGGCTCGTCGCCGTGGGGCACCAAGCCCTCGGCGACCGCCAGCTGATACATCGCCAACTGAGCGTGCCGCTGTGCGTCGTCCTTGCTGACCGGCGTCTTGCCGGTCTTGACGTCGACGATCACCAGCCGGCCGGCCGCGTCGCGCTCGATCCGGTCGACACGTCCGCGCAGCCGGATCCCGGCGCCGCCCTCGGTCTCAATGACTCCGTCGACGTCCACCTCGACGCCGACCTCGGTCAACTCGCGGCGGCTTTGTGCCCGCCACGCCAGAAACGTCTCGATCATCGTGCGGTGACGGGCCAGCTCGTTGGCCGAATACCACGGCGACTCGAACGGCAGATGCCGCCAAGCCCGCTCAAGCTCGGCCAACAGCTGCGCGTCGCTGCCTCGCGGTTCGGCGATCAGCGCGTGCAGCAGCGACCCGATGGTTGCGCTCAGATCGCGCGGGCCCGTTCCGCCGTGGCGTTCGGCCAACCAGCGCAGCGGGCAGTCGGTGAGCGTCTGCAGACTCGACGGCGTCAGGCTGACCACGTGATCGTCGCCGCTCCACAGCGACTGCGCTGTGCTGACCGGGATGAGGCCGTACCACTGGGCCGGGTCTGCGCCCGGCACACCCGCCTTGGCCAGCCGCGCCAATTGCCTTGCGGCGCTGGCACGCTCGGCGTCGTCGACTGCACCGTCGGGTGCGCACACGACGCCACGCAGCCGGCCCACCACCGCCGGCCCCGACAGCAGCCGCGGCGACGCCAGCGGCGTGAGATCAAGATCCTCGGTGGCGCATTGCGCCACCTCGAAGAAGAACGGCGACGGCAGCTCGGAGCCGGCTGCGCCGGCGTCGCCGGTTTCGTCGTCGACAGCGGTCACGACGAGCCGCCGACGGGCGCGACCCATCGCCGCCACCAGCAGGCGGCGCTCGTCGGCCAGCAGCGGAGCCCGCACCGACGCGTCCTCCCCGATCCCGTCGATGACGTCGAGCAGCCGCTGGGTGCCCAGCACTCCGCCGCGTGGAACGGTGTTGGGCCACAAGCCATCCTGCAGGCCGGCGATGACGACCAGGTCCCACTCGTGTCCCAGCGCAGCGTGCGCGCTCAGCACGCTGACCTGCTCCATCGGTGCCACCGGCTCGCGGTTGGCCGTGGGAAGTTGCAGCCCGGCGACGTGGTCCACCAACCCGCGCAGCGACGCTCCAGCGGTTCGCGACACGTACTCGTCGGTGACGTCGAACAGCGCGGTCACCGCGTCGAGGTCCCGCGCCGCCTGGGCGCCGGCCGGCCCGCCGCGGTCAATCGCCGTCAACCACCGACGCTGCAGACCGGAGCGATGCCATGCCGCCCACAGCGTGTAGCGCGGATCCTGCCCCGCCCGATGGCAGCGCGCGGCCGCAGCAAGGACCGCGCGCAGCCGGCGCAACGGACGCGCCTGCACCGCGGATAGCTGCGGCGGCTCGTCGCTGGTCAGCGCGGCCACCAGTAGGTCGCCGAAGTCCGAGTCGTGGGCGCCGCGGCGCAGCGCGCGCCGCAGTGCGCGCAGCGACACCGGATCCACCCGGCCAATCGGTCCGGTCAGCAGCGTCAGCGCCTGGGCCGCGTCCAGGCCGTCGGCCGTCGCTGCCAGCACCGTCAGCAGAGCCCGCGCCGCGGGCTGTTCGGCCAGTGCACCGCCGATGGACGGCATGGCCACCGGGACACCGGCCCTGGCCAGGGCGTGCGGCAACGTCACAGCAACCCGCGACACCGACCGAACGATGACCGCCATCTGCGACCACGGCACTTCGTCGACCAGGTGTGCGCGCCGCAGGGTGTCGGCGATGATCGTGGCCTCCGCGTGCGCCGAGGCCGCCAACTGCACTGCCACCGAACCGGAATCGGTGCCTGAGCCGGTAATCGTGCCGTCGACCCCTGCGGGAAGCCGGCAGGCGATCGCCGTGATCGCACCGGCCACCGCCGGACCACAGCGTTTCGAGACCGTCAACCTCACCGACGGTGAGTCGTCGGCCAACAATGCCGCCGGATCGGCGCCGCGAAAACCGAACACCGCCTGGCTGGGATCCCCCGCCATTAAGACGAGATCGGCGCCCCCCGCCAGCACTCGAACCAACTGGGCCGCCTGCGGGTCGAGCTGCTGAGCGTCGTCGACCAGCAGCAACCGGATCCGGGCACGTTCAGCCGCCAGCAGCTCCGGGTCGGCGGCGAACGCGTCCAGGGCCGCGCCGACCAGTTCGGCCGCCCCCAGCGCCGGAACCCTGGCTTGCGGGGCCGCTGTGCCGACCGCCGCACGCAGCAGCATCACCTGCTCGTACTGTTGCGCGAATTGGCCGGCGGCCACCCATTCCGGGCGCCCGTGCAGCCGGCCCAACTGCCGCAGTTGGCGTGGCTCGACTCCCCGTTCGGCACAACGCGCCAGCAGATCGCGAAGTTCAGCCGCGAAGCCGGCCGTGCTCAACGCCGGACGTAACTGCGGGGGCCACTTGACCGTCGCGGCGGGCCCGTCGGCGATGTCACCGGCCAGCAGTTCCCGGATGATCGCGTCTTGTTCAGCGTTGGTGACCAGCCGCGGTGGTGCATCGCCGACCCGCTGGGCGGCGAGCCGCAGCACCGCGAACGCATAGCTGTGCACGGTGCGCACTAACGGCTCGCGCGTCACCGCCGGCAGCCCGCCATCCGAGCGCGAGCGCAGCAATGCGCTCGTCAATGCGCTGCGCGCCCGCATTCCGATCCGACCTGAACCGGTAAGCAACAGAACAGATTCCGGGTCGACGCCGGCGGTGATGTGGGCTAGCGCAGCATCGACCAGCAGGCTGCTCTTGCCGGTTCCCGGCCCGCCGAGCACGCGCAGCCGCCCACGCAGGCCAGGATCCAACGCAACCCGAGCCTCGGCATCCCAGCGATCCATGGCGGCATGACACCACCGGGGTCTGACAAGTCAGCCCGACGCGGCCAGCGCTGCTGGTCAGGCGCAGTCAGCGATGCCAGCGGACCGGGCCGGCCCACAATGGCGGCCGATCGTCGGGAAAGCCGATATGGGTGACGGTCACCGGAGCCGGAGGGGGGCTTTCCGCGACGGCGTAGGTGCGGTCGTAGTCCGAGCGGCGACGCGGGTCACGCAACAACGCGTAGGCGGCGAGGATTTGTCGCAGCCGCTCGTCGGCAGCCGAATTCGGTTCCGCCGAGCGCACATCGGGGTGATGCGCACGCAATTCCCGCCGGTAGGCATGCGTGATTTCGTCTTGACTGGCGCTCGGTGATACGCCAAGCACCGTGTAGGGATCCGTCATCTTTCGGCCACCGCATCTTTCACCGCGCCGACGGAGGTGCGCAGGGTGGGCGCGCCTTCGGGTGCCATCGTATGCGCGCCCACCCTGACGTCTGTGCGTCCGCAGCAAGAGGCCACGCTCAGTGGCGGTGCGCGCGCAGTCGTGCTGCTGCGTCAGTCGCGTCTTCGGTACGTAGCAACAGTCGCGGACGGCACAAGTGTCACTGCGTGGGTTTCAACCGTCTTAGCCGTCTTTACCGTCCCAAACAGTCGGGGCATCACCTCCTCGAGTGTTTGCCAACCGCTGCCGCGAACATGCCGACCGACGGGGGTGATCGCGGCCTGCCAACCGATCTGGCGGGTGAGCCGAGGGTGTCAGGACTTGATCGCCGTGCGCTCGGCGTCGCGGTTGATCTCGATGCGACGGGGCTTTGCCTTTTCGGCCACCGGGATGGCGAGCCGCAATACCCCGTCGTGGTAGCTGGCCTCGATTCTGTCGGTGTCTAGGTTCTCGCCAAGGAATAGTTGACGGCTGAACACCCCTCGTGGCCGCTCAGCCGACACCATCTCCCGGTTCTGGTCCAGGTCAGGGCGTTCGGCGCGGACGGTCAGCACATTGCGTTCCACGTCGAGATCGAGCGAATCCGTGTTCACGCCAGGCAAGTCGAACTCCACGATGAACTTGTCACCCTCACGCCAGGCGTCCATCGGCATGACCGCGGGCCGGGCCGCCGTACCGAGCACCTGCTGAGTCCAGCGGTCGAGATCCCGGAACGGGTCTGTGCGCATCAAAACCATATTTCACCTCCCAGTTACAGCAGATGATCTATGTCTGCTGACATAGCTTTGTGATACCACGCATGGTATGGTTACGCAAGTAGTAATCGCGTGGATGTCGCGATGGAGGAGGGGTGACCGAGGACTCGTTACCACGTTCCGCGCGTGGGGTGTACGGCATTTCGGTGACGTCCGAGCTGTCCGGGATCGCGCCGCAGACGTTGCGGCTCTATGAGCGCCGAGGACTGCTCACGCCGTCTCGCACCGATGGCGGCGTGCGCCGCTACAGCGACGACGACCTGCTGCGCCTGAAGCGGATTTCTGAGTTGGTCGCTCAGGGCGTGAACCTGGCCGGCATCGCACGCATCCTCGACTTGGAGAACAGGAACAGTCAGCTGGAGTTCGATAAAAGTCAACTCCAATCCGACAATGCCAAATTGAAAGCCGGCCGAACGCGCGCGTCAGGCGCCACCTCAAGAAAGAAGGGGAGGAGGAGTTCCGATCATGGCGGACGTCGAAAAGATCCTGCCGGTTGACGAAACACCTGAAGCCGACGCGATCGACCAGCACCGAACTGTCGATGTCGGCGACGACATCCAGCTGGATACCGACTACGTCGCAGACATCAGCGACCGGGAGGCCAACGAAGCCGACGTGATCGACCAAGCCACAATCGTGCCGCTGCCAGACGACGACGTGGATAGCCAGGTGTAAAACGTCCGCTAGCCGTCGTCCTCGCGTAAGGCGACGAGCACACCTTCGGCGGTGTCGAGAATCCGTGCGCCGGCCCGGCTGGTTTGCGGCGGCCGACGGTATTCGCTCATCGATTCTCGCCTCCTTCGCGTCCGAATCGAACGCTGAATTGGCCTGCGTCGCAGGGTGATCCACAAGGCATCGCGTGACGGTCAAGCATGTTCGCCACATATAACCTGTGCCGTTTGTCACATATTCGGTAGGTTCTGCTGGCGCACCGCCCGAGGCCGGTTCACGCCCCGCGCGCAGGCTGGCACGATCGACTCGTGACCGACGAGCTTCACATGCACCGGTACGGCCCACAGAGACCCGTGCAAGTCTTGGCACTCCACGGCCTCACTGGGCACGGGCAGCGCTGGCAGCGGTTAGCCACTCACCACTTAACCGAGATCAGCGTTGCCGCACCGGATTTGATCGGGCACGCCAGGTCGTCGTGGGCCGCGCCGTGGACTATTGATGCCAATGTCAAGGCGCTGGCGGCCTGGCTCGACGAGCAGGCCGATGGGCCCGCGGTGGTGGTCGGCCATTCGTTCGGCGGCGCGGTGGCGCTGCATCTGGCCGCCACCCGCCCGGACCAGGTGGCTGCGCTGGTGTTGCTGGACCCGGCGATCGGTTTGAACGGCCAGTGGATGCGCGAGATCGCCGAGGCGACGCTCGCCTCCCCCGACTACTCCGACGTCGAGGAGGCGCGTGCGGAAAAAGCGAGCGGATCCTGGGCCGACGTCGATCCGGCGCTGCTGGACGCCGAGCTCGACAAGCACCTGGTGGCGCTGCCGGGCGGACGGTACGGCTGGCGGATCTGCCTACCGGCGATGATGTCCTATTGGAGCGAGCTGGCCCGTGACATTGTCTTGCCGCCCAATGGAATTGCGACGACACTGGTGCGCGCCACGTGGACATCGCCAGCGTATGTCGGCGAAAACCTCATCGCGGCGCTGCGCGGGCGGCTTGGGCCCGATTTCCGCCTGGTCGATCTGGACTGTGACCACATGGTGCCGCTGGCCAAGCCCGCAGAAGTTGCCGACGTCATCCGCGAGCGGCTGCGCTGACCATGGCAGCGGTGACCGGCGAGCAGGTGGAGCGGGTACGGGCGTTGGTCGCCGCGATTCCCGCCGGCAGGGTCGCCACCTACGGCGATATTGCTGCTGCCGCAGAGCTTTCCAGCCCGCGCATCGTCGGTTGGATCATGCGCACCGACTCCGCCGATCTGCCTTGGCATCGGGTGATCACCGCCTCGGGTCGGCCGGCGCGACATCTGGCCACCCGGCAGCTGGAGCTGCTGCGTGCCGAAGGGGTACTCGCGGTCGACGGCAGGGTCGCGCTGGAGGAGGTCCGTCACCGCTTCTAAAGCAGCAGCCGGACCAACGCCGCGGTGCGCGCCAGACCAGGGAATGCCGCCGCCGTCGACCGCGGGTGCAACGCATGCACCGCCAATCGAAACATCAAGGCGCGCAACAACATCTGCGGCCACTCCGGCAGCGTATCCCACCGCTCGATGAGCCCGTCGTCGGCCTCCCCCCAAGACAGCGCGTCGACCACGACCACGCCGGCCGCCCATGATGCGGGCCGCCAGTATGGCGTGATGTCGGTGATTCCAGGGGCAGCCGTGCCGGCGAAA
>NZ_DASRBZ010000620.1:0-4448 GCF_035653355.1 Mycobacterium sp.
AACCAGGTGCCGATGCCGGCGGCAAGCCCCAACGAGTAGACCGAGGTGGCCATAACGAGCTGGACGGGGGCATAGCCGAGCGAGGCGAGGTTCCAGATCTCCTCGCCGGTCAGCTCGGAGGTCACGACCTGCTCAGGCCGCACCGGGCCCGGCGAGATCAGCGGGTGATAAGAGGCTGTGCCGGTCAACAGGAGCTCGACGATGCCGGGACCATGCGGCAGCATCTGCACGATGACGTCGACGACGGAGTTCGCCCCGGCCGCCGAAGCCTCGACGCGCAAACGCTCGAGCGCATGGTGACGAATCACGTTGTACATCTGTGAGTACTCGTGGACCTCGCCCTGCGCGAAGGTCCGAAGCTTTCCAGTAAGGCCGCGGCCGATCCCGAGCGCGTAGGCGACGTTGCCCATCACGAAGCGCATGGGCCGGTAACCGACATCGAGGTGGCAGTAGAGCTCCATGCCCGAGGCCGCGCTTGAGAAGAGGCGGGTCCCATCCGAATTACCATCCTGGGCCCGCACCGAACTTCCCTGAGCGAGAAACTCGGTGTAGCCCGAGAGGGTGCGCAGCTCGGTGACGACGCTGGTGACCCCAACAGCGCGGTATTGGCGCGCCTCCTGCTCCATGCGCTGGATGGCGGCGTGCCGGCCGCCCGAGATGAGCTCAGTCACCTGGCGGACCTCGCCGCCGGCGAGAGTCTGCCCAAAGCTGCCGATCGCGCGGCCGAGCCCCATTGAGCACACACTGTTGCCGACGACGATTTCGCCAGGCAGAAGCCCCTTCTGCGCAAGGCAGTAGACCTCATTGCCAGACATCCCTGAAACCAGCATTGCCACCTCCCTCGGGCGCCCATGCGCGCCATGTTTTGTCGGCACCGATGGGCCGCCTGGCGTAGAAGGGCCTCGCTGAATATAGACCTGAGCACAACTAGGCGAATACCAATGCGGAGATCAGCAAGTCGATTGTTCACGCTCAAGCACAGCGCTTCTCGCCGACGACCAGGTTTAACGCTCTAAGCAACGTTGCGGCGCGGTATTGGGGGGTGATTATCAGACAATCATTCACGGGCTCCGCTTGACGTGACTTCATTGCCGGCATCCCGCCGAGATGAAGTAACTCGTCTTTTGGCCACACAGTCTGGTGTGCCAACCAACGGTCCGCGCAGGACTCGCGCGCACCTATAGCACCTATAAATGGGGACAAGTCACGTTGATTTGGAACGGCTTTTCCACCCGCGACCCATTGGACGTGTCGACACCCGCCGCGGTTCCGCTGATATCGAAGGTGTTGCCGTGCTGGGTGACCACTGCGTTGTTCTGACCGACCCCTGGGTTGTATAGGAGTACTAGGCCGTTGACGGTGCCCAAGCTCACGAACTTGACCTGCAGTGGATTGGTATTGCTCAGTCTCACGGCGATGCCTTGGCTGGCGTCGACCGAGATGGACATCTCGCCGCCGGCCTTGGCGCAGATGGCGCTGCTTCGGATTGGCAGAGCTTGTCCGTCCACGATGACAGTGGCTGGGGGTGCGGCCGCAGTTGACGTACCCGGAATCCGCCTGGTGGTTGACGTCGGCGCTTTTATTGCAGCGGTGACGCTGTCGCGAAGGAGGAGATAGCCGACGATGCCTGCACCGACCACGCCCGCCACCAGCACGACGATGATCAGCCCGATGACGAGCCCAATGTGACTCCGCTGTTCAGGCGGTGAGCCGACGCCAGCCGGTGGCCATAGCGGTCCCCCTTCTTGAGGGGTTGCCGCCTGCGGGAACGGCACCTCCCACGGGCGCAGAGTGGGAGGCTGCTGCGAGGCTGGATCGGGCTCGGCAGCGGGCGTTGTCGGCGATTGCTCGGTCGGCGGCTCGGGGTCCATTGCGGCCTCCCTATAGCAACGGGCGAAGAGTCGCCAGCACCATAACGCGAGCGTCACCTCAAGCTACAAGATCGACATGAGATTGCCGCTCGAATACCCCGACCGGCAGGCGCTGACCGACATTCTGACGCAGGACCGTGACGGATTCGTCGTCTGGGTTGGACGGGGACGGATGCGACCCCGCCGCGCGGCTGTGTCCGGCGTCCGCCGAGCCCGCGTACCGTTGACCTGTGCCGAAGACCACCAGCGCTCAGCCGGGGCGTCTGAGCAGCCGATTCTGGCGGCTGCTGGGCGCCAGCACGGAGAAGAACCAAAACCGTTCGCTGGCCGAAGTCAGCGCGTCGGCGGAATATGACGAGAAGGCCGCCGATCTCAGCGACGAGAAACTGCGCAAGGCGGCCGGCCTGCTGCGGCTCGACGATCTTGCCGAATCCGCTGACATTCCGCAGTTCCTGGCGATTGCCCGCGAAGCCGCGGAGCGGGCCACTGGGCTGCGCCCGTTCGACGTGCAGCTGCTCGGTGCGCTGCGGATGCTGGCCGGCGATGTGATCGAAATGGCCACCGGGGAAGGCAAAACCCTGGCCGGGGCGATCGCCGCCGCCGGGTATGCGCTGGCCGGCCGGCACGTGCACGTCGTCACCATCAACGACTACCTGGCTCGCCGCGACGCCGAATGGATGGGTCCGTTGATCGAGGCGTTGGGGTTGACGGTCGGCTGGATCACCGCCGAGTCGACGGCCGAACAGCGCCGCGCGGCCTACAAGTGCGACGTCACCTATGCCTCGGTCAACGAGATCGGCTTCGACGTGCTGCGCGACCAGTTGGTCACCGACGTGGCCGACCTGGTGTCGCCCGATCCCGACGTCGCGCTGATCGACGAGGCGGACTCGGTGCTCGTCGACGAGGCGTTGGTGCCGCTGGTCTTGGCTGGAACCACCCATCGGGAGACACCCCGGCTCGAGATCATCCGGCTCGTCGGCGAACTGCAGCCCGGCGACGACTACGACACCGACTCCGACAACCGCAACGTCCACCTCACGGAGACCGGTGCCCGCAAAATCGAGAAGGCGCTCGGGGGCATCGACTTGTACTCGGAAGAGCATGTCGGCACGACACTGACGGAAGTCAACGTCGCACTGCACGCCCACGTGTTGCTGCAGCGCGACGTGCACTACATCGTCCGCGACGATGCCGTACACCTGATTAACGCCTCACGCGGCCGCATCGCGCAGCTGCAACGCTGGCCAGACGGGCTGCAGGCCGCCGTCGAGGCCAAGGAGGGCATCGAGACCACCGAGACGGGTGAGGTGCTCGACACCATCACGGTGCAGGCCTTGATCAACCGCTACGCCACCGTGTGTGGGATGACCGGCACCGCGTTGGCCGCCGGTGAGCAGCTGCGCCAGTTCTACAAACTCGGCGTCTCGCCGATTCCGCCGAACAAGCCGAACATTCGTGAAGATGAGGCCGACCGGGTGTACATCACCGCGGCCGCCAAGAACGACGCGATCGTCGAGCACATCACGGCGGTGCACGAGACCGGGCAGCCGGTGCTGGTCGGCACCCGCGATGTCGCCGAATCCGAGGAGTTGCACGAGCGGCTGCTGCGCCGCGGTGTGCCGGCGGTGGTGCTCAACGCCAAAAACGACGCCGAGGAGGCGCGGGTGATCGCCGAGGCCGGCAAGTTCGAGGTGGTCACGGTGTCTACCCAGATGGCCGGGCGCGGCACCGATATTCGGCTCGGCGGCTCCGACGAGGCCGATCACGACCGGGTCGCCGAATTGGGCGGCCTGCACGTGGTCGGCACCGGACGACACCACACCCAACGGCTGGACAACCAGCTGCGGGGGCGGGCCGGGCGTCAGGGCGACCCGGGCTCGTCGGTGTTCTTCGCCAGCTGGGAAGACGACGTCGTCACCGCCAACTTGGAGCGGCATAAGCTGCCGATGGCCACCGACGAGAACGGGCGGATCACCAGCCCGAAGGCGGCCGGCCTGCTCGACCACGCGCAGCGGGTTGCTGAGGGCAAGCTGCTCGATGTGCACGCCAACACCTGGCGCTACAACCAATTGATCGCCCAGCAGCGGGCCATCATCGTCGAGCGACGTAATGCGCTGCTCTCCACCGACACCGCTCGCAAGGAGCTGGCCGAGTTGGCGCCCAAGCGCTACAAGGAGCTGGCCGAGGAGCTCTCCGAGGACCGCCTGGAAAAGATCTGTCGGCTGATCATGCTGTATCACCTCGACCGGGGCTGGGCGGATCACCTGGCCTATCTCGCCGATATCCGCGAGAGCATTCATCTGCGCGCGCTGGGCCGGCAGAACCCGCTCGACGAGTTCCACCGGATGGCGGTCGACGCGTTCGCGTCGTTGGCCGCTGACGCGATCGAAGCGGCCCAGCAGACGTTCGAAACGTCACCGGCCATCGAGGAAGAGCCGGGTGTGGACCTGTCCAAGCTGGCGCGGCCGACGTCGACGTGGACCTATATGGTGCGGGACAACCCGTTGGCCGATGACACGCTTTCCGCGCTGAGCCTGCCCGGGGTCTTCCGCTAGCCCGGCGACCGATGCAGGGGGG
>NZ_DASRBZ010000621.1:0-3685 GCF_035653355.1 Mycobacterium sp.
CCCTTCGGTAGTCCCGGACAGCGCATGTATCGGACCGGGGATCTGGTGTGCTGGCGCGCTGATGGGCAGCTGGACTACCTCGGGCGTGCTGATGAGCAGGTCAAGATCCGCGGGTATCGCATCGAGTTGGGTGAGATTCAGGCGGCGTTGGCTGATGTGGCTGGGGTGGGCCAGGCGGCGGTGATCGCCCGCGAAGACCGCCCCGGCGACAAACGCCTGGTCGGCTACATCACCGGCACCGCCGACCCCGCCCAGACACGCGCCCAGCTGGCCGAGCGGTTACCGGCCTACATGCTGCCCGCCGCGATCGTCGCACTCGATGCGTTGCCGTTGACCGTCAACGGCAAGCTGGATACCCGCGCCCTGCCGGCCCCGGAGTACGCCGACGCCGCCGGCTACCGCGCCCCCACCAACGCGGTCGAAGAAATCCTGGCCGGCATCTACGCCCACGTCCTCGGAGTCGAGCGCGTCGGCATCGACGACTCCTTCTTCGAATTGGGCGGCGACAGCATCTCGGCGATGCGACTAATCGCCGCCATCAACACCAGCCTGGACGTCGACGTCGCGGTGCGCACGGTGTTCGAGGCGCCCACCGTGGCTCAGCTGGCCCTTCGCATCGGTGTCGGCGGCGCTGGCCGGCTGGCCCCGCTCACACCTGTGCCGCGGCCCGCGGTTGTGCCGCTGTCGTTCGCCCAACAGCGGCTGTGGTTCCTGGATCAGTTCCAAGGGCCGTCGCCGATTTACAACATGGCGGTGGCACTACACCTGCGCGGCCACCTTGACGCCGATGCGCTGGGCCAGGCGCTGGCCGATGTGGTAGCCCGCCACGAAAGCCTGCGCACCCGCTTCCCCGCGGTCGACGGCACCCCTCAGCAGCTGGTA
The DNA here is from genome assembly GCF_035653355.1 of Mycobacterium sp. Taxonomy (GTDB): domain Bacteria; phylum Actinomycetota; class Actinomycetes; order Mycobacteriales; family Mycobacteriaceae; genus Mycobacterium. The sequence goes on from NZ_DASRBZ010000621.1 coordinate 883, forward strand.
GTGCCGCCCGAGCAGGCCGATGTCTGCTGGGACGTGGTCGATGCAACCGGTTGGCCGGCGGCTCGGCTGCAGGAGGCCATCGACACCGCGGTGCGGCACAGTTTCGACCTGGCCGCTGAGATCCCGCTGCGGGACCGGCTTTTCCGCATCGGCGAGGACGAGCATGTGTGGGTGGCGGTGGTGCACCATATCGCCGCGGATGGCTGGTCGATCACCCCGCTGGTGCGCGATCTGGGCCACGCTTATGCCAGCCGCCGTGAAGGCCATGCGCCCGAGTGGGCGCCGCTTCCGGTGCAGTACGCCGATTACACGCTGTGGCAGCGCAATCAGCTCGGCGACTTCGACGACCCCGACAGCCGCATCGGCGCGCAGCTGGCCTACTGGCAGCAGGCTCTGGCCGGTATGCCCGAGCGACTGGATCTACCCACCGATCGGCCCTACCCGCCGGTGGCCGACTATCGCGGCGCCAATGTTGCGCTGGACTGGCCGGTTGAGTTGCAGCAGCAGATCAACCGGTTCGCCCGTGAGCACAACACCACCAGCTTCATGGTGATGCAGGCCGCGCTGGCGGTGCTGCTGGCCAAGCTCAGCGCCAGTGCAGATGTGGCGGTGGGGTTCCCGATCGCCGGCCGGCGGGACCCCGCGCTCGATGAGCTGGTCGGGTTTTTCGTCAACACGTTGGTGCTGCGCGTCGAGCTGACCGGCGATCCCAATGTGGCCGAGCTGCTGGACCAGGTGCGGGCGCGCGCCTTGGCCGCCTACGAACACCAAGACGTGCCCTTCGAGGTGCTGGTCGATCGGCTCAACCCGGTGCGAAGCCTGGCCCATTCCCCGCTGGTGCAGGTGGTGTTGGCCTGGCAGAACTGGCAAAGCGGCGACCCCAGCACCGGGTTGGGGTTGGGCGATGTGCAGGCCAGCCTGCTGCCGGTGGACACCCGCAGCGCCCGCATGGATCTGACGTTTTTCCTCGGTGAGCGCTGGGGCCAGGACGGTGAGCCGGCCGGCATCTCCGGGGTGGTGGAGTATCGCACCGATGTATTCGATGCGGCCAGCATCGAGACACTGATCGAGCGCTTCAAGCGGGTCGTGGCCGCCATTACCGCCGACCCCACCCAACGCTTGTCGTCGATCGATGTGCTCGACGCGGCCGAATACGCCCGCCTCGATCAGGTCGGTAACCGGGCAGTGCTGAGTCAGCCCGCCACCACGCCGCTGTCAATTCCGGAGACATTCGCCGCCAAGGTGGCTCGCACCCCCGATGCGGTGGCGCTGACATGCAGTGGGGCTTCGTGGACCTACCGCGAGCTGGACGATGCGTCGAACCGCCTGGCGCACTTGTTGATTGACCACGGTGCGGGCCCGGGCGCATGTGTAGCACTTCTGTTTTCGCGCTCGGCCGAGGCGATCGTGTCGATGCTGGCGGTACTCAAGACCGGGGCGGCGTACTTACCGATCGATCCGGCACATCCGGATGCCCGCATCGGCTTCATGCTCGCCGATGCCGCGCCGATCGCCGTACTGACTACCGAAGAGCGGGCCGGCCGGCTCGACGGGCACGACCTGGCGGTCATCGACGTCAACGATCCAGCTGGGCACAGCCAGCCCGCCACGCCCTTGGCTACCCCGGCGCCAATCCCAGAAGACATCGCTTACCTGATCTACACCTCGGGCACCACCGGTGTGCCGAAAGGTGTGGCGATTACCCACCACAACGTCATTCAGCTGATTGGGTCATTGGACCGGGGTTTGGCCGGTCCCAGGCAGGTGTGGTCGCAGTGCCACACCTATAGCTTTGACATCTCGGGTTGGGAGATCTTCGGCGCGCTGCTGCACGGTGGACGCCTGGTGGTGGTGCCCGAAGAAGTGACCGGCTCCCCCGATGACTTGCACGCCTTGCTGATCGCCGAACAGGTCAGCGTCTTAAACCAAACCCCGTCGGCGGTGGGTGTGCTCTCACCACAGGGGTTGGAGTCGACGGCGTTGATAGTGGGCGGTGAGGCCTGCCCGGCCGAGCTGGTGGACCGGTGGGCGCCGGGGCGGATGATGATCAACGCCTACGGGCCCACCGAGGCCACGATGTGGGTGACGTTGAGCGCGCCGTTGACGCCGGGTGGGGGGGCGCCGATTGGTTCGCCGGTGCCGAGGGCGGCGTTGTTTGTGCTGGATGGCTGGTTGCGCCCGGTCCCGGTGGGGGTGGTCGGCGAGTTGTATGCGGCCGGCGACGCGGTCGGGGTGGGGTATTGGCGCCGTGGCCCGTTGACCGCTTCGCGGTTTGTGGCTTGCCCGTTTGGTGGGGCCGGAACACGGATGTATCGGACCGGGGATTTGGTGCGTTGGCGCGCCGATGGGCAGCTGGACTACCTGGGCCGCGCCGATGAGCAGGTCAAGGTCCGCGGCTACCGCATCGAACTGGGCGAGATCCAGGCCGCATTAGGTGGGCTGGACGGTGTGCAGCAGGCGGCGGTGATCGCTCGCGAGGACCGCCCGGGCGACAAACGCCTGGTCGGCTATGTCACCGGGTCCGCCGACCCGGCCCAGATTCGCGAGACGCTGGCGCAGCGGCTGCCTCCGTATATGGTGCCCGTCGCGATCGTGGTGTTGGACGCGCTGCCGTTGACGGTCAACGGCAAACTCGACAAACGCGCCCTGCCCGCCCCCGAATACGCCGACGCCGCCGGCTACCGCGCCCCGACCAACGCGGTCGAAGAACTATTGGCCGGCATCTACGCCCAGGTCCTTGGCACCGAGCGGGTCGGCGTCGACGACTCGTTTTTCGACCTGGGCGGCGATTCGCTCTCGGCGA
>NZ_DASRBZ010000622.1:0-2435 GCF_035653355.1 Mycobacterium sp.
ATCTGGTGCGCCGGCTGGCCGAGCGGCCGGCCAACTTGATGTTCTTCCTGCGCGCGCTGGCGGAGCGGCGCTGACAGCATCGAGCCTGCGTCCACAGCGCGACATCGCGGCTAGCCAAGGCTGCACATGCAGGTTCGGCGCCACTACCGCAGTCTCGATGCTCGCAAGGTCTATCCGACGAGGAGATCGCCGCGCTGCGCGTACAACGTGTCATCGGCAATCGGCCGGTGAACGCCTAACGTGTGTCCGCCGGGGCGCTTCGGCGCATCTGGCCGAACCCGCGGCGCGGGGCCGGGGGTCGGTGGCAGGCTGGCAGGTATGGCTGACGCGATATTCGAACCCGTGGAGCGCCCGCGGCGCCGCGGCGCCCCGCCCTGGTCGCTGTCGCTGACCGACCCCGCGCGGGCCGCGGTCGAGTTCGGGCTGCTGGTCGGGGCGCTGCCGCTGCAGCGCACGCTGCCGACCGGTGACGGGCATCCGGTGCTGGTACTCCCGGGGCTGCTGGCTGGCGACGGCTCCACGGTGGCGCTGCGGCGCATCCTGCGTCGTCTCGGATACCGGGTGCACGGCTGGCGCCTGGGCCGCAACATCGGCCCGACGGCCGCGGCGGTGGCCGGTATGGGGGAGCGCCTGCAGGACCTGGAGGCTCGGTACCGCACCCCCGTCACCGTGATCGGCTGGAGCTTGGGCGGCATCTACGCGCGCGCGATGGCGCGGCGCAGCCCGTCGTCGGTACGCCAGGTGATCACCCTAGGGACGCCGTTTCGGCTGACGCATCACAGTCAAACCCGCGCCAGTGCGGCGTTCAACCGCTTCTCCCACCTGCATGTCGAGCGGGCCACGGTGCCGTTGGAACTAGAAACGGAACCCTTGCCGGTACCGGCGACGTCGATCTACTCCAGATACGACGGTGTCGTGGCCTGGCAGGCGTGCTTGGATCTGCAGTCGCCGCGTGCTGAAAACATCGCGGTGGTTGGCAGCCACTTCGGCTATGGCCACAACCCTGCGGTGGTGTGGGCCGTCGCCGACCGCTTGGCTCAGCCCCGCGGCGAGTGGGCGCCGTTTCGCCCGCCTGCGGTGCTGCGACCACTGTTTCCACGGCCAGATACACCGTCGGAGCCCTCCTCGCCGGTCGATTCACAAACCCGGCTCGCCTAGTAGCACAGGAGCGACCGATGAGTTTCAACCTTGCCGTCATGTTGCGCGAATCCCGCAACGCGCATCCGGACAAGCCGCTCTGCCACATCGCCGAGCAGAGCTTCACCTACGCCCAGGTCGACGAAATCTCGGGCCGGATCGCCACGAGCCTGCGCAACCTCGGGGTGGGCCGCGGCGACAAGGTGGCAGTCCAATTGCCCAACTTGCCGCACTTTTTGTTCGCCTACTTCGCGATCCTAAAGGCCGGCGCAGTCATGGTGCCGCTGAACCCGCTGCTGCGCGCCCCGGAAGTTAACTACCACCTCCAGGATTCCGACTCGCGGCTGCTGATCACCTTCGAGACGTTCGCCGAGGAAGCGGTCAAGGGCGCCGGCGACCTGCCCACCTATGTGGTGAACCTCCCCGGCAACGACCAAAGACCGGAGGGCACAAGACATTTCGACGAGCTGTACTTCGCCGACGACACTCGCGACATCGAGCCGACCAACGCCGACGACACCGCCGTCATCATCTACACGTCGGGTACCACCGGAAAACCCAAGGGCGCCGAGCTGACCCATTTCCAGCTGTTCATGAACTGCACCGTCGCCGGCGAGCTGTTCGAATTCCGCGACGACGACGTCGGCATGGCGGTGCTGCCGATGTTCCACGTGTTCGGCCTGTCCAGTGTGCTCAACGTGACGGTGCGGTTCGGCGGCAGCCTGGTTCTCGTCCCCCGGTTCGACGCCAAGACGGTGGTTGACGAACTCGCCCATCATCGCTGCACGATCTTTTCCGGCGTTCCCACAATGTATTTCGCGCTGCTGCAGGCCGACACCGAAGGCCATGACCTGTCGGCGCTGCGGGTCGGGGTGTCCGGTGGCGCCGCGATCCCCGGCGAGGTGATCCGCGCATTCGAAGAGAAGTTCCCCGGTGTGGTGATCCTGGAGGGATACGGCTTGTCCGAGACCGCGTCCACCACCACTTTCAACATCAATGCCGAACAGCGCAAGGTGCTTTCGATCGGCAAACCGATCTGGGGTGTGGAAGTGCGGGTGGTCGACGAGGATGACAACGAATTGCCGCCCGGCACCGACAACGTCGGCGAGATCGTGATCCGCGGGCACAACGTGATGAAGGGCTACTACAACAAACCCGAGGCGACTGCCGAGGCTTTCCGCCACGGCTGGTTCCACACCGGCGACCTGGCCTACCGCGACGAGGACGGTTACTTCTTCATCGTCGACCGCAAGAAAGATCTCGTCATCCGAGGCGGCTACAACGTCTACCCCCGGGAG
>NZ_DASRBZ010000623.1:0-17977 GCF_035653355.1 Mycobacterium sp.
CGTCGACTGTGGCTGGCTGCGTTTGCACCAGGTCGCGGTCCAGCGCGACCGCGGCGGCCAGCGGATCGTGCAGGTAGGCCCGATAGCCGTGGCCGTGGTCTACGTGCGCTTCGAAGTAGAACCGCATCGCGTCTTCGATCACCCGGATCAGCGGATTGGATGCCGACGAGCGGGTGCCGCGCTCGTCGTCTGGGCTCATTGCCGTGGTCGTCGCGTCCGCAGCGGCCGCCAGCCTGGCCAAGATCTCGGGTGTCAGTGCGATATGTCGGGTCAAGTCCAACCCGCACAGGATCGGAAGCTGCTGCGGCTCAACACACCAGGCGGCGAAGACCTCGGCCGCGGCCTCGGGATCCACTTTGATGTTCCATTCGGCCACCGGATTGGTGTTGCCGCGGTAGTCGTAAGCGCCACCCATGATCACCAGCCGGCGCAATAGCGTCGGCAGCGCCGGCTCGGCGCGCAACGCCAACGCCAGGTTGGTCAGCGGCCCGGTTGCCACGCCGATCAGCTCTCCCGGATGGTCGTGCGCGGCCCGGACCCAGGCCGTCGCGGCGTCGTAGTCGGTGAGCCGGCGATCGCTCGGCGGCAGCTCGGCATACCCTAAGCCGTTGGGGCCGTGCGATTTTCCCGGAGGGCACATTGGACAGCTCAGCGGTTGTTCGGCGCCTTTGGACACCGGTATGTCGTCCGCGCCGCACAGTTCGAGCAGGCCGAGGTTGTTGACGCAAACCTGATCTACGCCAACGTTTCCCCCAGTCGAGGCGATGCCCACCACCTCGGCATCCGGGCTGGCCAGCAGGTAGACCAGCGCTAGGGCGTCATCAACGCCGGTGTCCACGTCGGCGAAAACCGGTGACTTCGAGTTCCGCGTCTTACCAGCGGCATTCACTGCAGCGACGATACCGGGAGCCCGCTCAGGCCGGAGCGAACGTGATCACCAGGACATCACGCAGCGCCGGTTCGGCCACGTCCACCGGCCGAATCGGCGAAACACCGTGCACGCTGCGACGGTCGTCGCCGAGCAGCAGCGTCCCGGGCTCGGCGAGCGTCGCGGTCAGCAGCGGTTCACCGGCGAAGTCGAACACCGCGCTCTCGCCGCCGACGGCATTGCGCCGCCTGACCAGCAGCGAGGTGACCAGCGTGACACCGTCACGGTGTAGGCCCTCCGGTGTCGGCTGGCCTTCGCCGTCAGCAGAAGCCAGAACCCGGAACGGATGGACTTTGGCCACCCATTCAGCCGCGCCGTCGAGGGCCGTCGCGAACCGGCCCAGCAATTCCAGCAATCCGGACAGCAACGGGTCGGTCATGAACGCGTCGGTCAGCGGCTCGAAGTGGCGATCCCGGTCGATGTAGAGCGGGTTGGAGTCCTGCGGCTGCACGAATACGCCGTTGGGCACTGGCGTCGCCACCCCGTCGCTGAACGTGTAGCGGCCGTACCGGCGCAGCCGCCGCAGGCCCAATTCGGCCGCGTAACGGTCCGGTGCCAGGTCCTCCCAATGGGCGGAAAACCGGCTCCATACGTCGTCGTCTACGCCCAGGCTTCGCGTCAGGTCCACAGGCGACATCACGTATGCGCCCGTCGAAGTGAGCTTCCGCGTGGCAGTTGCTATCGGATCATCACCCACGTCGCGGGTGTACCTGCCAGCTGATCCGGCTAAACCAGGCGGGTTACCAGTGCAGGCCCGGCACCAACCGCACCGCACGTTTGACCGGCCTTGTGACTGGCCTAAGTGCCCGCATGCGGGTGACGGCGCGGACCGGCCGCTTGGGCCTCCGTTGGGAAGATTGTCGCGACGACGACTGCGTTGCAATGGGTTCCGGTGCCGTCAGCCCAAGCGCCGCAGCGGAATCCGGGTAGCCGAGATAGATCTGATGCATGATCCGCCGCGACAGCTTCGGCGTGAAGTAGTGGCCGGCCTCGGAAAGCGTGCCCAGCGGGGTGTCGATCCGCGCCGGCTTCTCGATCAGCGCGCGCACCACCATCGCCGCTGCATGCTCGACGCTGATCGGCGGCACCGGGTTGAGCCGCCGCGACGGCGCGATCATCGGCGTGGCCACCAGCGGCATGTGGATGTTGGTGAACGTGATGTGATCCGACAGCGTCTCGGCGGCGATCACCTCCGAGAACGCGTCGAGCGCGGCCTTGGTCGGCAGGTAGGCGCTGTACTTGGGGCTGCGGGCCTGCACACCCCCGCTGGAGACGTTGACGACATGGCCGAACCGGCGCTCCCGCCAATGCGGCAGCAAGGCCAGCACCATCCGCACCGCGCCGAAGTAGTTGACCGCCATCATCCGCTCGTAGTCGTGCAGCCGGTCGGTGGAATTGACCACCGAGCGGCGGATCGAGCGGCCGGCGTTGTTGACCAGGTAGTCGACGTGGTCGAACCGCCCGAGGATGTCCTTGACGGTGTGCTCGACCGACGACGAGTCGGTGACATCGCAGGTGAAGGCGTAGGCTTGCCCGCCGCTTGCATGGATTTCGGCGACCAGCTCGTCGAGCGCTTCGGCGTTGCGGGCCAGCGCGAACACCGTCGCACCTCGTGCGGCCACCGCGATCGCCGCGGCCCGGCCGATACCGCTGGACGCACCGGTGATGATCACGTGCCGGCCCACCAGCGGTCCGGCGGGGTTGCCATGACGGGCCCGGTCCGGATCGAGATGCTCGGCCCAGTACCGCCAGAGCTTGGGCGCATAGGAAGCGAATTCCGGCGGCTCGATCCCGCTGTCGCGCAAAGCCTTTCGTGTCTCGTCGGAGATGAACGTGGGTTTGAGGTCCACGACGTCGAGAACCTCGCCGGGGATACCCAGTTGAGCCGCCGCCATGTTGCGCACCGCCTTGGCGCGGCCACGCACCCTGAGCACCGGCGTCGCCACCGAGCGCGGCAGCGACCCGCGCAACGGCGGCAATCCCGCGGCCTCGGCGACGCCACGGTAAATCCCGCGCAGCCCAATCGTTTTCGGCGCGGTCAAATGGAATGTCCGCCCATTGCGGCCCTCGGCGTGCATCAATTCCACGAGCGCGTCGACCACGTAGTCGACTGGGACGACGTTGGTGCGCCCGGTGTCCGGCAGCATGATCGGCGTGAACCGGGGCAACACAGCAAGCTTGGCCAGTACCGGGAAGAAGTAGTACGGGCCGTCGATCTTGTCCATCTCTCCGGTGCGTGAATCGCCGACCACGACCGCCGGGCGATACACGCGGTAGCGCAAGCCAGGGGTCGAGCGCACCAGCTGCTCGGCTTCGAACTTCGTCTGGTGATACGGCGTCGGCAGCCGCTGGCCGACGTCGAAATCGGCTTCGGTGTACTCGCCGCGGAACTCGCCGGCCACCGCGATCGACGACACGTGATGCAAGGTGGCGTCGAGCCGGCGCGCCAGGTCGATCACTGCGCGGGTGCCCTCCACGTTGGCGGCCCGCTGCTCGGGCTCGCCGGCGGTGATGTCGTAGATGGCCGCACAGTGCACCACATGGTCGACGTCGCTCAGCTCGGCGATCGCCGGGCCCGTCAAGTCGAGGTCGGCCGCAGTGAGGTCGCCGACGAGCGGTTTGGCCCGCTCACCCCAATCGGCGGCGAGCTGTTCGAAGCGGCTCAGCGACTGGCGCCGCACCAGCACCCATACCTCGGCGTCTGCTCGGGCGGCCAGCAGCCGGGCCACCACCCGGCGCCCGATAAACCCGGTACCGCCGGTAACGACATAGCGCATGGAAGCTATCGTGGCCGCTTGCCCACGAGCCGTCAACAACGTGTGACGCGATCGGCCCCCGGGCTGGCCTACTGGAACTTGCGGATGCCGTCCCAGTCGACCAGTGTCCAGCCGGAGGTGGGGCTGCCGGTGATGACGACCTTGCCGATGTTCGGCAGCGGATGGTCGGTGAGCAGGTCATCTCGCCCGTTTTTCACGTTCATCAGCGTCCACACCATGATCGCGTTGCCGTGCGAGAACGCGATTGGCTTGCTGTTGCCGCTGTCGTAGATCTTCTGCACAGCCCCGGTGAATTCGTCGTTGAAGCGGTTGCCGTTGATCGACCCGGGAATGCCGTTTTTGCGATCGCCCTTCAGCCAGTCTTTCGGCGCCAGCATGTACGTCGAGTTGGCCATTGACTTCGGCTTGCCGTCAAACCAGCCGGCGTCAATCTCCCGCAGTCCGGGCAGGATCTGGACGTGCTTGCCGAGCGCGTCGGCCAGCGGTTCAGCGGTCTGCTGCGTTCGGACCATGGTAGAGGCGTAGATGCCGTCGTAACCGTTGCGGGCGAGTTGATGGGCAATCTGTTGCGCCTGCGACTCGCCGTCGTGGGTGAGGCCCGGTCCGGGCACCTCGGTGTTGATGACGTTGTCGGCGTTGCTCTGCGACTGGGCGTGGCGGACGAAGGTCAAGGTGATGGTGCGCGGCTGCGGTGTACTACCGCAGGCGCCGACGGCCACGGTCGCAGCCAGCACGGCTGCCGCCTTCCAGATGACGGTACGGATGCGGTTGGGCATGGCGATAGCCTGCCTTGCCGGTCGCCGCGATGTGGTGGGTTTGGTGCGGTTGGTGTGACCGAATGGGCGTGGTACACCAAACGAGGCCTTGATCAGGGGCGTGCGACGGGCAACGCCCACAAGCGAGAGGAGACCCGCATGGCGATCGACCCGAATGCCATCGGCGCAGTGACGGAGCCGATGCTGTTCGAGTGGACCGACCGCGACACCCTGCTCTACGCGCTGGGTGTCGGCGCCGGGACCGATGACCTGTCGTTCACGACGGAAAACAGCCACGGCATCACCCAGCAGGTACTGCCCACGTACGCGGTGATCTGCTGTCCCGCCTTCGGTGCCGCGGCGAAGATCGGGACGTTCAACTGGGCCATGCTCTTGCACGGCTCACAGGCCATCCGGCTGCACGCGCCGCTGCCGCCCGCCGGGAAGTTGTCCGTGGTCTCCGAAGTGGCCGACATCCAAGACAAAGGCGAGGGCAAGAACGCGATCGTCGTGCTGCGCGGCCGCGGCACCGATCCGGATACGCAGACACTGGTCGCTGAAACGCTCACCACGCTCGTCATCCGCGGAGCCGGCGGCTTCGGGGGAGAGCCGGGGCAGCGCCCGGCCGCGCCGAAATTTCCCGACCGTGAGCCCGACGCGCGAATTCCCTTGCCCACCCGAGAGGACCTGCCGCTGATCTACCGCCTCTCCGGAGACCGCAACCCCCTGCACAGCGACCCATGGTTCGCCAGGGAGATGGCCGGTTTTCCCAGGCCGATCATGCACGGGCTGTGCACCTACGGCGTCTCTGGCCGAGCCCTGGTCGCGGAGTTAGGCAAGGGCGACGCCGCCAAGATCACCGCAATCTCCGCCCGGTTCACCTCGCCGGTATTTCCCGGCGAGACCCTGACCACCTTGATCTGGCGCGCCGAACCTGGCAAGGCGGTATACCGCACCGAGGCTTCTGGCGCCAACGGCAGCGACGCTCGGGTCGTGCTCGACGACGGCGCGGTGGAATACCTGGCGGAGTAACGAATTTTTCAGCTCCGCACCCCTGCGAGGGACCGTCATGGCAGGCTCCGATCATGGCGTTCAAACTCACCTACAGCGATGGACAAGAGACCGACTACGACGACAACACCAAATGGGAAGTCGATTCCGGTGTGCTCAAGATGGGACGTGAGGAAGGAAAGTGGACGGTTCTCGTCTCCCCGAGCCACTGGGCCACTCTTGAGTTAGTCCCCGCCAAGGATCGAGGCGAAGGCAAAGACCAGGACGAAGACGGCGAAAAAGACAGCGACAAAGACGAGGACAAAGACAAGGACAAAGACAAAGAGAGCTGACTACCTGGCGGCTGGCGCGGGCGGTGCGTCGTTCGGCGCCATCTCGGCGCCGAGCTTGCGGAACAGCGTCTCCGCCTCGTTGCGGTGGTTGCCCTGGTTGTCGAACGCGTCCGGACGGTAGGTGACTGCGACGGCGATCGCGATCTTTTGCGACGGCAGGTAGCCCTCGACCGCGGCCTGTCCGGCGAGCATCGGATTTTGCAGCAGCCAATTTCCGGAGATCACGATTCCCAGCCCGTAGGTGTAGACGTTGTCCTGCACAAGACAAGTGCTGCAACCCTGCACCACCGTAGTGTGCCCGCGCAGGTCGGTGGACACCATCGCCTTATACGACTGCGGCGAGAGCAGTTTGCCTGAGCCGATCCCGACCGCGGTGGCTTCCAGGTCGTAGATATTGGTGGTCTGAACCGCCCCTCGGGCCATCGTCCATGACGGATTCCAGTAGGTGGACTCCTCGTAAAACGATGTGCCGGAAGGTATCGCCAGCGCTTTGCGACGTTCAGAGGTGAACGTGTGCAAGGTGGGGACCGGGATGTCCGGGGTATAAGAGTTGGCGGTGTTGATCAAGGCGAGCGGACCAAGCACCTTGTCGTGCAACAGCTTCGGCAGCTCCTGGCCGGTGGCTTTTTCCAGCGCCAAGCCCAGCAGCACGTAGTTGGTGTGGGCGTAGTTCCAGTTGGTCCCCGGCTCGTAGAGCAAAGGCTTGTTGACCGCGTAGCCGAGCAATTCTTCGGGCGTCCATTGCCGAAACGGGTCGGCGGCCAGGGCCGCGTTGAAATCGGCGTTTCCCAGCACGTAATCGCGGTAGCCGGAGGCCATGTGCGCAAGCTGGCGCAACGTCACCCGATCGGCGTTGGGAATGCCGGGAAGCCACTTGGACAGTGTGTCGTCCAGGCTCAGCTTCTTCTCGTCAACGAGTTTGAGCAGCAGAGTGGCGACGTAGGAGATTGCCACTGCGCCGTTTCGGAAGAACATGCTCGGCGTGGCCGGCACACCGGTCATCGACTCGCCGAGCGCTTGGGTGACGATTTCCTTGCCGTCTACGGTGACCCGGACGATCGCTGCCTTCAGGTGCGCCTGCGACATCGTGTCGCGGACGATCTTCATTACCGCCTGCGCCTTGGCTGGATCGGCGGAGGCATCCCACCACGCGGGGGCAGGCGGATTGCCCTTGGGCGAGCAGGCAAGCGCGACCACGGCAAGGATGCACACCACTGACCCCAGGCGCCGAGAGACCGTCATAGCTGATCGTGACCTAACCTTTCGTCGTTCGCGCTGATCTCGCGTGCCAGCCGCTCGGTGAACACCACGACCCGCTGCGGACTCTCCAGTGCGTACTGCGCGGCGGTGGCACGGTCACCGTCCTCGGTGTGGCGCACCACGATTGCGACTCCATCGTCGTGCACCGCGTCGAATGCGTCCTCGTCGGTGATGTCGTCGCCCAGGTAGACCGGCATCAACGGAGTTGACTCGGCATCGCTGACGTGATCGAGCACCCAGCGCAGCGTCTTTCCCTTGTCCCAGTCCACGTTTGGCCGCAGCTCGATCACCTCACGTCCGGTCGTCACCCGAAGTGTGCTGCGCTGCCCTGCGGCACGCACCGCGGCCAGCACTTCACCGACACGGTCGCTGGCCGCGTTTCGGTAGTGCACGGCAACACCGAAGCGCTTGTGTTCCACCACAACACCGGCGATCTGACCGAGCTGTTCGCGAAGGTCGGCGGCCGCACGCTCAAGTACCGGGATCGCCGCGGCCGCATCTTCGTTGTGATGATGTGCCTCGTCGGGGCCGGTCATCTCGAAACCGTGGCTGCCCGCATACCAGATTCCCGGCAGGCCGATCCGCTGCCGCACGTCGGCGAGGTCCCGGCCCGACAGCACCGCCACCGGACACTGCGCGGTCAACGACATCAGCGCCTCGGCCGCACCAGCGCTCAGCTGCGCGGCATCGGGGTCGTCGACGATGTCTGAGAGGGTGCCGTCGAAGTCGAAGAACACCGCGGGAGGCCGGGCCGCGACAGCGTCCAGGGCCTGCAGCGCGTCGGGAAGCTCCGACATCCGCCGATCGCCGGTGCGCACATTGACCTCGCCCAGTTCGGCGACCACCGCGTCCGCGCCGTGGCGGCGCAGTTCCTCGCCATTCCCCGCGGTATTGACCCCGATTACCAGCGCGAACCCGCCGGTCCGCGCGGCTGCTACCGCCGCGGCGCTGGCTGTGACGACCGCGCACCGGCCGGGCCGCGCTTGCAGCCGGTTGGCTGCATCGACGAACCTTGCGGCTTCCGGTCGTCCGGCCACGTCGCCTGTGCGGACGCCCGCCTCGCGCAGTTGGTCTCGCAGTGTCAGCGCGGTGTCGGCCGTCACGTCGCCCAGGTCGAACAGCACCGCGTCGTAGCGACGCGGGTCGATGGTGACCGACATTGACCAGCCTTCCTCGGTGATCGCTCGACTGCCCGCTCGCCACGCTAGTCAGGCCGGTGTCACGGTCGCAGCGGGGGAGCAGGAACCGGGTGTCAGCGCCGGCCCGAGGTGGGCTACTCGGCGGCGAATAGCAGCAGCGAGTCGTCGCTCACCGCTGCTGGACGTGCCACCACGCAGGCGATGCCGTCGGCCAGCTCGTCGATGTCGGATCCGGTGTCGTAGACAACGGTGGTCGGTTGCGTCACAATGCCGTTCGCATCTCAGGGCGAAAGCCACGTCTGCTCCGCGACGCGCCGAAAGTTCCCGCTTAATACCGCGGCGACGTCGGCGTCGCTCCAGCCGCGCTCACTGAGGTGGTGGCCGAGCCCGACGAACGTCTCCGGCGGCATCCATTGGATCGGGCCCCAGCGGGTATAGCTTTCGTCGAAAAGGCTAGAGTTCGCGGCGATTTCGTCATACCAATCGCCGTGGTCAAAAGAAAAGTCGGTACTGATCCCCACATGGTCGATGCCGACGAGTTCGACGGCGTACTCGATGTGACGTGTCATCGCCTCCAGCGTTGGGGTGTTCGGGCCGAGAAAGATGCCCACGCCGGTAATGCCGATGACGCCGCCGGTGGATGCGCAGGCCTTCGCCTGGTCGTCGGTGATGTTGCGCGGATGGTCCCAGATCGTGCGCATGCAGGAGTGGCTGTAGACAGCTGGACGAGTGGTCGTCCCGCAGATGTCGAGGCCGGTGCGGATGCTGCAGTGTGAACCGTCGGGCACCATCCCGACGGCGTTCATTTCGGCGATCAGCGCGCGTCCCCACGCCGTGAGCCCGGTGTCGTGTGCGTCGAGGCAACCGCAGCCGGCGATGTTGGCGTGGTTGTAGGTCGGCAGCATGGTGCGAACACCGAGTTCTGCCAGCCGACGGACGTTGGCGAGATCGCCCTCGAGCGGCGCACAGTCCTCGAGGTCGAACGCCACCGTGATCTTGTCCCTATCGGCGACGGCGTCGGTGTCGGCAAGCTCCAGATCCGGATGCGCTTGCACGCCTCGGCGGAAGTTTTCGAGAAGGGTCAGCACGTCGGCCAGGCGCTGGGGTGCATAGCCGACGTTGACCGAAATGAACGCCCCACCGGGCCGGCGATAGCGGGTCAGCTCCGAGATGTCCGCGTCTGGCCGCAGCGGCAGGCAGGTGTGCTGATCCCAAAGCAGAGCCAACATGGACAACCATGTTGCATGCCGGTCAGGCCGTCGGTCTCAGGTTTCTGACAGGTGTTGCGGATCGCCGAGGTGGACGATGCCGTCGGGGTCCACCCGCCAGCCCGGATTGTGGGCGATTTCCCAGATAACTCCGTTGGGATCCCGGATGTGGGCATGGAAGACGCCGCCGAATTGTCCCGGTTGTGGTGGCTTGACGACGGTGGCGCCCGCGGCAGTCATGGTGTTGACGAGAGCGATTACGTCGTTTTGGCTGGCAACGTTGTGCGCCAAGGTGATTCCGGAGATTTGTGAGTGATCACCGGGTAACGCGAGATCCTTGTTGAACTTCTCGGCCAGGAAGAATCCCAGCAGCTGCCCTGGGGCGCTTTGGTAAAAGATGATCTCGCTTTCGACGTCCATTAGCGGGCGCCAACCCAGGGCGCGGTAGAAACTGCGGGTCGCGTCCAGGTCAGCGGTCGCGATCGTGAGGAAATGCAGCTGCTGCTTCATAGAGCGAGCCTATGAACAGCACCGACAGCGGCGGCCGAGTCGGGTAGAACTCGAACATTAGTTCGATATACTGGCGGGGTGGGCTGGAGCAACGGTCCGCTGAGCTGGGCGGAGATGGAGCGGGTGCTGGCCGGTAAACCCCGTCGCTCCGGCATGCCGCTGGCGTCCGAGCCGGTGGATGACGGCCCATGGTCCCGCAAGCGCGGAGCATACGAGCCGCCGAGTGATGAGCGGACCATCCGCTCGTCGGTTGCGTATGCCGAGTTGCACGCGCATTCGGCGTTCAGCTTCCTTGACGGGGCCAGCACTCCGGAGGAGCTGGTCGAAGAGGCTGCGCGGCTGGATCTGCGCGCCATCGCGCTGACCGATCACAACGGCCTCTACGGAGCGGTGCGGTTCGCCGAAGCAGCCGCAGAACTGGACGTGGCTACCGTGTTCGGCGCCGAACTGTCATTGGGCTCCGGTGCCCGCACCGACGAGCCGGATCCGCCGGGCCCGCACTTGCTGGTGCTGGCCCGCGGCCCGGAAGGCTATCGACGGTTGTCACGGCAGCTAGCCGCGGCGCATCTGGCCGGCGGCGAGAAAGGCAAGCCGCGCTTCGACTTCGACGCGCTGACCGAGGCGGCGGGCGGCCATTGGCACATCTTGACCGGTTGCCGCAAAGGCCATGTCCGCCAGGCTCTTTCCGACGGCGGGCCGGGAGCAGCAGCTAAGGCGCTGGCCGACTTGGTGGACCGGTTCGGTTCCAACCGGGTCAGCATCGAGCTGACCCACCATGGCCAGCCCGTCGACGACGAACGCAACGCCGCATTGGCGGCGCTCGCCACGCGCTTCGGTGTCGGCGTGGTCGCCACCGCCGGCGCGCATTTCGCCGCGCCGTCGCGTGCTCGGCTGGCGATGGCCATGGGCGCGATCCGGGCTCGGCAGTCCCTGGACGAGGCGGCCGGTTGGCTGGCTCCGCTAGGCGGCTCGCACCTGCGCTCCGGGGAGGAGATGGCGCGGCTGTTCGCGTGGTGCCCCGAGGCGGTGACCGCCGCGGCGGAACTCGGCGAGCAGTGCGCTTTCGGGCTGCAGCTGATCGCTCCGCAGCTGCCGCCGTTCGACGTTCCGGCCGGGCATACCGAAGACAGCTGGCTGCGCGAGCTGACGTTCACCGGTGCCCGCGACCGCTACGGGCCGCCGGAAAAAGCACGTCAGGCCTACGCGCAGATCGAGCACGAGCTGAATGTCATTGCTCAACTGAAGTTTCCGGGGTACTTCCTGGTGGTCTACGACATCACCCGGTTCTGCCGGGAGAACAATATCTTGTGCCAGGGCAGGGGATCGGCGGCCAACTCCGCGGTCTGCTATGCCCTCGGCGTCACTGCGGTCGACCCGGTGGCCAACGAGTTGTTGTTCGAGCGTTTCTTGTCGCCCGCCCGCGACGGGCCGCCCGACATCGACATCGATATCGAATCCGACGAGCGCGAAAAGGTCATCCAGTACGTCTACGACAAATACGGCCGGGACTACGCCGCGCAGGTCGCCAACGTCATCACTTACCGAGGTCGGATCGCGGTGCGCGACATGGCCCGTGCGCTGGGCTTCTCGCAGGGCCAGCAGGACGCGTGGAGCAAGCAGATCAGCCACTGGAACGGGCTGGCCGATTCCCCCGACATCGAAGACATCCCCGAGCAGGTGATCGAGCTGGCCACCCAGATCCAGAATTTGCCGCGGCACATGGGCATCCACTCCGGCGGCATGGTGATCTGTGACCGTCCGATCGCCGACGTGTGCCCGGTGGAATGGGCGCGCATGGAAAACCGCAGCGTGTTGCAGTGGGACAAAGACGACTGCGCCGCAATCGGTTTGGTGAAATTTGACCTGCTCGGGCTGGGCATGCTCTCGGCGCTGCACTACGCCATCGACCTGGTGGCCGAGCACAAAGGCATCGACGTGGACCTGGCCAAGCTCGACCTCTCCGAACCCGCGGTCTACGAGATGCTGGCGCGCGCAGACTCCGTCGGGGTGTTCCAGGTGGAGTCGCGGGCGCAGATGGCCACCCTGCCGCGCCTGCGGCCGCGCGAGTTCTACGACCTGGTGGTGGAGGTCGCGCTGATCCGTCCCGGGCCCATCCAGGGCGGCTCGGTGCACCCGTACATCCGGCGGCGCAACGGCGTCGACCGGGTAGTCTACGACCACCCGTCGATGGAGTCCGCGCTGCGAAAGACGTTGGGAGTGCCACTTTTTCAGGAGCAGTTGATGCAGCTGGCGGTCGACTGTGCCGGGTTTTCCGCTGCCGAGGCCGACCAGCTGCGCCGCGCCATGGGCTCCAAGCGTTCGGCGGAACGGATGCGACGGCTGCGTGGCCGGTTCTACGACGGCATGCGGGCGCTGCATGGCGCGCCCGACGAGGTGATCGAGCGGGTGTACGAAAAGCTGGAGGCCTTCGCCAATTTCGGTTTCCCGGAAAGCCACGCGCTGAGCTTCGCGTCGCTGGTGTTCTACTCGTCGTGGTTCAAGCTGCACCACCCGGCGGCGTTCTGCGCGGCGCTGCTGCGCGCGCAGCCGATGGGTTTCTACTCACCGCAGTCATTGGTGGCCGACGCCCGCCGGCACGGAGTGACGGTGCATGGACCCGACGTCAACGCCAGCTTGGCCCACGCCACGCTTGAGAATGCGGGCACCGAGGTCCGGCTCGGGTTGTCCGGTGTGCGTCATATCGGAGAAGATTTGGCCGAAAGGATGGTCGAGGAGCGAAAAGCCAACGGCCCGTTTAGTTCTCTTCTGGATCTGACATCACGGGTGCAGCTTTCGGTGCCGCAGACCGAAGCGCTGGCCACCGCCGGGGCGCTGGGCTGCTTCGAAATGTCGAGACGGGAGGCGCTGTGGGCGGCCGGGGCCGCGGCCACGCAGCGGCCGGACCGCTTGCCCGGTGTCGGGTCGTCGTCACACATCCCGGCGTTGCCGGGAATGAGCGAGCTGGAGCTGGCCGCCGCCGACGTGTGGGCCACCGGTATCTCACCGGACAGTTATCCGACCCAGTTCCTGCGGGCTGACCTGGATGCGCTGGGGGTGCTGCCCGCCGAGAAGCTGTTGAGCGTGCCCGACGGTGACCGGGTGTTGATCGCCGGGGCGGTCACCCATCGGCAGCGGCCGGGAACGGCGCAAGGGGTGACGTTCCTCAACCTCGAGGACGAGACCGGGATGGTCAATGTGCTTTGCACACCGGGAGTCTGGGCGCGGCACCGCAAACTGGCGCAGACGGCACCCGCACTGGTTGTTCGCGGTCAGGTCCAAAACGCCAGCGGCGCAGTCACTGTCGTGGCGGAACGGTTGACCAAGCTCACGCTCAAGATGGGATCGAAGTCCCGAGACTTCCGGTGACACCCGCCGCGAGCGTGCGCAGAATGCCAATAGTTCTCGGCGTGTCCCGTACAAACACGCACGCTCGCGAAAGAGGTCTAGCCGGTCGGCGTCGTCCACACCCGCGTCGGGGTGATCTTCAGCCTGGTGCTGTAGGCCGCGATCGCCTCGGTCAGGCCGAATTGCTCGGCGTCGTCACGGTACTTGTCCCAATACGGCCCGTCGTCGCGGCAGTCGACGTCCGTTGCGTCCACAGCAGCGGTGCCGCCGACGACGATGATCCCGCCACCGTTGCCGTCGGAATCCAGATTGAGGCTGACCTGCGGACGGGCCTTGATATGGGCGACCTTGGCGGCCTGCGGCATCGAGTACACGATCAGGTCGGTGCCGTCGAAGTAAAACCACACCAGCCGCGGCACCGGCTGCCCGGATTTCGCGACGGTGGTCAGCCACCCGTAGTGATCGGATTGCAGTCTGCTGGAAACTTCTTGCGGCAATTCGACGGCCATGGCGTGACTTTAGTCCGGCGACGATGGGCGCCGTGAAACGGCGGGAGAAGAGCCGGACCATCGACTGTAGTCTTCGCCCATGACCTTGAACCTGTCCGTCGACGAAGTGCTAACCACCACCCGATCGGTACGCAAACGCCTCGACTTCGAGAAGCCGGTAAGCCGGGAGCTGCTGATGGAATGCCTTGAACTGGCGCTGCAGGCGCCCACCGGCTCCAACGCGCAGGGCTGGCAGTGGGTGTTCGTCACCGATGCCGACAAGAAGAAGGCGATCGCCGACATCTACTTGGCCAACGCCAGGGGCTACCTCAGCCTGCCGGCACCCGAATACCCGGAGGGCGACACCCGCCGCGAGCGCATGCCGCACGTCCGCGACTCCGCCACATATCTCGCCGAGCACATGCACGAGGCGCCGGTGTTGTTGATCCCGTGCCTGGAAGGCCGGGTGGAACAGGCACCGCTGGGCCTCAGTGCGTCGTTCTGGGCGTCGCTTTTCCCGGCGATTTGGAGCTTTTGCCTGGCATTGCGCTCCCGCGGGCTGGGCTCCTGTTGGACGACGCTGCACCTGCTGGGCGACGGAGAGAAGCAGGCCGCCGACGTGCTCGGGATTCCCTACGAGAAGTACAGCCAGGGCGCGCTGCTCCCCATCGCCTACACCAAGGGCACCGAGTTCAAACCCGCCAAGCGGCTGCCCGCCGACGCTGTGACGCACTGGGACACCTGGTAGTCAGGTCGTCAGGGGCCACACCTCAACGACTCCATGCGCGACCGCGCACGGGGTTTGGCTCACCCGCTCGATTGCGGTTTCCAGATCCTCGGCTTCTAACACCGCGAACCCGGCGATCGGTAACGCTGACTGCAGGTAGGGGCCGGCCTCGATCCGCATGCTGGCGCAGTCTGGATTGCGCACCTGAACCGGCTGGCCGGCAATCCCGATGAGCGCGCCAGCCGCACGCAGTTCGTCGTCGCGCGCGTGCGCGGCCCGCTTGCATTCGTCGCTCACGCGGTTATACCCGACTTCGTTCCCGTAACCGATCGTGATGAACGTAGCCATAG
Source organism: Mycobacterium sp. (assembly GCF_035653355.1). Lineage (GTDB taxonomy): Bacteria > Actinomycetota > Actinomycetes > Mycobacteriales > Mycobacteriaceae > Mycobacterium. The sequence continues at coordinate 14,831 of NZ_DASRBZ010000623.1, forward strand.
AAACCTCCCCGGAAGTGCTTGCATCCTGCACCAGTACTGACTTGCGCGGGGGTGGGCAGTAATCGCCGCTACACCGCTCCGGCAAATCCGTGCTGGCGCCACGCCTCGTACACGGCGACCGCGGCCGCGTTGGACAGGTTCAATGACCGCCGGCCGGCCAGCATGGGGATCCGCACCAGCTCGGTGATATGAGCGTCGGCCAGCGTCGCCGCATCCAGCCCGGTGGGTTCCGGCCCGAACATCATCACGTCGCCGGGCTGGTAGCCGATGTCGGTGAACACCGTGGTCGCGTGCGCGGTGAACGCGAACACCCGCTGCGGCGCCAGCGCCTGCCATGCGGCGTCCAGGCATGCGTGCACGCGGACCGACGCCAGGTCGTGATAGTCCAACCCGGCGCGACGCAGCTTGGGCTCGGATAGATCGAAGCCCAGCGGCTCGACCAGATGCAGTTCGGCGCCGGTGGCCGCGACCATGCGGATTGCGTTGCCGGTATTGGGTGCGATGCGCGGCGAGACGAACATCAGCCGGAACATCCGTTGATCATGACAGGCAGCCGATGAAAATTTGCTCGGCCGCCGTTTGCGGTGCCGAGCCGGGGCCGGTGAACTCTGGTTGTTCAGTAAGAATTGTGGTAACCGCGGCCGGAGGCTGTCATACTCGTCGAATTGCCATGCGTATATCGCCCACCCGTGTGTCCCGGGTGGCCGTCGCAATTAGCAGGAAGCCTTATGAACGACGCGCGAGCACTGTATGTCAGCGGAGCGGTCGGTAGCACGACCGCGGTCCGATGACGATGTTTGCCCACCCGAAACGGGTGGTTTCGCCGGCAGCCAAAGACGGTCTAGACGACAACCCCGATACCTCCACCGCGGAGCCCACGCCCGAGAAACGCCCGCCGAGGTGGTCGATGCGCAACTGGCCCGTCCGGTGGAAAGTCTTCGCGATCGCGCTGGTGCCGTTGGTGCTGGCGATGGGTTTCGGCGGGCTGCGCATCTATGCGGCGACGACCGACGCCCACAACCTGCGGTTGGCCGCCGACCGCGCCGAAGTCGTTCCCGCGATCACCAAGTACATGTCGGCGCTCGACGTCGCGGTGATCGCCATGTCCACCGGCTCTGACGTCGAGGGAGCGAAGAAGAACTACGACGCCCGCAAATACGAGCTGCAGGCGCGGCTGGCAGACACCGACGTGGTCCCCGACGTGCGGACCGGAGTCGACTCCCTGTTGAAGGGCGGGCAGGCACTGCTGGACCGGATCGCGTCGAACAGCATCGGCCTGCGGGACCGGGTGACCATGTATGCGCCCATTCTGTTGACCGCTGAGAACGCGGTCGACGGATCGGTGCGCGTGGACAACGAGAAGATCCGGGCCGCAGCACAGGGCCTGAGCCGCGCGATCGGGGCCCGCGGCCAGATGATGATGCAGCGGCTGCTGATCACTCGCGGCGCCGACCTCCCGGAACCGGAGCTGCGCACATCGATGATCACGTTGGCCGGTACGGAACCGTCGACGCTGTTCGGGATGGCGGAGGTGCTCGGCGTTGGCTCACCCGAGGCCAAAACGCTGCAGCAGCAGATGGTGCGCCGGATGGCACTGATGTCGAATCCGGCCATTCCGCTTGTCAATAACCCCGACTTGCTGCGCTCCATCCAGACCACCGACACGATCGCCGCGCAGCTGATCAAGGACACCACCGCATCGGTGACGAAGTCGCTGGAGGAGCGCGCCAACAATCGTCGCGACGCCGCGATCCGCGACACCGTGCTGGTGCTGGCCGCGATCGTGGCAGCGCTGGTGGTCGTGTGGCTAGTGGCGCGGTCATTGGTTCAGCCGCTGCGGGTGCTGCGCGACAGCGCGTTGAAGGTTGCACACGAAGACCTCGAAAGCGAGATCGCTCGAGTGCGGGCCGGCGACGAACGCGCCCCGGAGCCGCTACCGGTGTACACGACCGAGGAGATCGGACAAGTCGCGCACGCAGTGGACGAGCTGCACACCCAGGCGCTGCTGCTGGCCGGCGACGAGGCCCGACTGCGGCTGCTGGTCAATGACATGTTCGAAACCATGTCCCGGCGCAACCGCTCGCTGGTCGACCAGCAGCTGTCGCTCATCGACCGGCTCGAGCGCAACGAAGAAGACCCCGACCGGCTCGACAGCCTGTTCCGGCTCGACCACCTGGCCGCGCGCATGCGCCGCAACGGCGCCAACCTGCTGGTGCTGGCCGGCGCCCCGATCACGCGTGAACAGCGCAGGCCGCTGCCGTTGTCGACGGTGATCGACGCCGCCATCTCTGAAGTCGAGGACTACCGCCGGGTGGAGACGGCGAGGGTGCCTGACTGCACAATCATCGGTGCCGCCGCAGGTGACATCGTCCACCTGCTCGCCGAGTTAATCGACAACGCGTTGCGCTACTCCCCGCCGACGTCACCGGTGCGTGTTTCTGCGGTGCGGCAAGGCAACGCCGGAGTTCTGGTCCAGATCGTGGACTCCGGGCTGGGCATGACCGACGGCGACCGGCGGGTCGCCAACATCCGGTTGCGCTCCGGCGGTGACGTCACCCCCGACAACGCCCGCCACATGGGTCTTTTCGTGGTGGGCCGGCTCGCTGACCGGCACGGTATGCGGGTTCGGCTGCGCGGCCCGGCGACCGACGACGGTTCCGGTACGACGGCCGAAGTCTACCTACCGCCTAACGTGCTCGCCGGCGAGCGTGGCGCCCCGCCCAGGGGCAGGACGGGCGTGGCGTTTTCGCGGACGCCAGCCGCCGGCGAGCCGCGGCCCGCGCGGGCTGTTCACCGTGCTCGCGATGCGGAACGGCCGGCGGCGCACGCCGAGCCGTCCGACCGCAACGGGTCGTACGCGGGCGAGTCGCCGAGCACGCTGCTGCCGCGCCGCAAGCCCGGCTCAAGCGGCATCACGGGCGTTCCCGCCCCGCCTGCCACAGCCCGTCCAGAGCCCGAGCGGCTACCGCAGCGTGAGCGGCCCGAGCCGTGGTGGCAGACCGGCGCCGAGGAGGCGCCGAAACAGGGTGCCTCGGAAGCAGCTTCGGACACCTCGGCGTACTTCTCACGCTCCCGGGCCGCTGGTGAGGTTGCGCGGCCCTCGGCCGAGGAACTGCGTCGGGCTCCCGAGGATGCCGATTCTTGGTG
>NZ_DASRBZ010000624.1:0-2643 GCF_035653355.1 Mycobacterium sp.
GCCCATGCCGAACGCCGACGTCGCGGCCACGACGTCGTAATCGTCGTTGTGAAACCGCTGATGCACCTCGTCACGTTGGCCCGATTGCAGCCCAGCGTGGTACGCGGCGGCGGAGGTTCCGGTCTCGCTCAATTCGGCAGCGTAGAACTCGGCGTCTTTCCGGGTGGCGGTGTAGAGCAGTCCCGGGCCGCCGAGTTCCTTCACCGCCGCCAGCACGGCGTCGCGTTTCTCGGCGTCATCGAGGAAGTGCTCGACCTCCAATCTCAGGTTGGGCCGGTCGAAGCCGGTGGCCACGACCACCGGATCCCGCAGCCGGAGATGATCGACAATCTCGCGGCGCACCACGGGCGAAGCCGTCGCGGTCAGCGCCGCGACCGTCGGTCTGCCCAGCTGCTGGATCGCGTCCGCGATGCGCAGATAGCTGGGCCGAAAGTCATGCCCCCACGCCGACACGCAGTGCGCCTCGTCCACGACGACCAATGACACCGACAACGTGGCTAACCGGGCGACGACGTCGTCATTGGTCAGTTGTTCCGGGGCCAGAAAGAAGTATTCGGCGTCATGTTCACGTACCGCCCGCCAGCTGTGGTCGGTCTCGGCGGCGCGCTGGCGCGAGTTGATCGCCACCGCCTCTGGCGCGTCAGCGTCTTCCAGCTGGGCGATCTGGTCTTGCTGCAACGCAATCAACGGCGATATCACCAGAGTCGCACCGTCGATCAGGGTCGCGGGAACTTGGTAGATCGCCGACTTGCCCGATCCGGTCGGCATCACTGCCAATACGTCACGTCCGGCGAGGATGGCTTCCATCGCGTCGAGCTGCGCCGGGCGCAGCTGCTTCCAACCGAAAACCCGAGCCGCTGCCTGCTCGAGGTCACCGCGCCGACTCACCGATGCGACATACCCGCGAGCGTCACAGCGAAACTCCTGGCTTCGCCCGCCGAAGGCCCGTCACACTGGACAATGACCATGACGCAGCAATTGGTGTTCGAAGCGCCCCGGCGCGGCTTGCCGCCGCGGCACTTAGCCGACCTCGACGCGGCCGGGCGTGTCGCCGCCGTCGCGGAGCTCGGCTTGCCGGCGTATCGCGCCAAGCAGCTGGCCCACCAGTACTACGGCCGGCTGATCGCCGACCCGCGCCGGATGACCGATCTGCCCGCAGCCGTTCGCGAGCAGGTCGCCGCCGCCATGTTCCCCGATCTGCTGACAGTGGTCCGCGATATTGCCTGCGACCGCGGCCAAACACGCAAGAGGTTGTGGCGGGCCAGCGACGGCACCACGTTCGAGTCGGTGCTGATGCGCTACCCGCAGCGCAACACGGTGTGCATTTCCTCGCAGGCGGGCTGCGGTATGGCGTGCCCGTTCTGCGCGACGGGACAGGGCGGGCTGACCCGCAACCTGTCGACCGCCGAGATTCTCGAACAGGTGCGTGCCGCGGCGGCGGCTCTGCGCGACGACTTCGGCCCCCCTAGTCAGCGGCTGTCGAATGTGGTGTTCATGGGCATGGGGGAGCCGCTGGCTAACTACGCGCGGGTGGTGGCCGCGGTGCGCCGCATCACCGAGCCGTCCGGTTTCGGGATCTCGGCGCGGTCGGTAACGGTGTCGACGGTCGGTCTGGCGCCGGCGATCCGCAAGCTCGCCGACGAACGGCTCGCGGTGACACTGGCGCTGTCACTGCACGCGCCGGACGACGAGCTGCGCGACACGCTGGTTCCGGTCAACACCCGATGGAACATCGGCGAGGCGCTCAACGCCGCGCGCTACTACGCCGACATGACCGGCAGGCGGGTGTCGATCGAATACGCATTGATCCGCGACGTCAACGACCAGCCATGGCGCGCGGATTTGCTGGGCGAGCGGCTGCATCGGGCGCTGGGCCGGCTGGCACACGTCAACGTGATCCCGCTCAACCCGACGCCGGGGAGTAGGTGGGATGCCAGCCCCAGACCCGCGCAGCAGGAATTCGTGCGACGGGTGCGCAGCAAGGGAATTTCCTGCACGGTCCGCGACACTCGGGGCCGCGAAATCAGCGCCGCCTGCGGTCAATTAGCCGCCGAGGACTGAGCGCTCCGGCCAGCACCGGACGTTGTTGTCGCGCACAGTCGTTGGCCAAGCCCGCTCAGCCGAGCGCAATTAGTGGGAATTATCCAAGTTTGGCCCACCGCCGGCGCAGACTACCGAGCAGGCGCACCCGGAGGCCGCCGGCACTGTTCTTGGGATCGGTAGCCAGCCACGCCTCGTACGTGCCGCGACGACGGCGCCAACGGCCGCGCCTGATGGAAGGAATATCAACATGAACACCACCCACGCACTGAAGACGATCATGGTCGGGGCGCTGGTGTCAGGCGGCGTCGCGGTCGCCGGCGTGGGGCTGGCCGCAGGTACCGCTCACGCCTGGGGTGGCCCATTCACGTGGTGTCCGGGGCAACCCATGGACGAGCCGACAGGGCCGGACCGGTACGGCAACCACTACTCGTGGGACATGAGTGTCTGCCATACCTGGTACAGGGTCGACTACGGGTATGGCAATGTTCCGCGAGTTATTGAAAACGGGACATCCACGCTCCAAGGCTCGAGTGCGTGGGACGGAGATAATCCACCGCCCCCCAATCCGTCGGGTTTCAATTGCGGCCTGTTCTGGTGTCC
>NZ_DASRBZ010000625.1:0-2822 GCF_035653355.1 Mycobacterium sp.
GCGCGACTGGCCGAATCGCTTTCTGCTTGGTGACGGCGGACATGATCGCGTTGGCCACCTTGTCCGGGCCGTAATGCCGCACGGAAAACAGTCTCTCCAGCTGTTCCCGGCGACCTTCAACCTGCTCAACCGCCCGCGGCGGCGCGTCCATCCGGGCGGTGTGCACGATGTTGGTGTCGATGAGGCCCGGGCAGATGGTGGTCAGGCCCACACCCGCCGCGTCGAGCTCTGCCCGCAGGCAATCGGAGAACATGTACACCGCAGCCTTGGACGTGCAGTAGGCGCTTAACGACCGCGACGGGGCGAAGGCGGCCATCGAGCACACGTTGACGATGTGCCCGCCGATGCCGCGCTCGACCAGCCGCCGCCCGAACGCGCGGCAACCGTTGACCACCCCGCCGAAGTTGACCTCGAGCACCCGGTCGAACCGCTCTGGCGGTGTGTCCAGGAATTCGCCGGCCTGCCCGATGCCGGCGTTGTTGACGACGATGTCGGGCACGCCGTGCTCGGCGCAGACTTGCTCGGCGAATGCCTCGACGGCCTCAGCGTCGGCCACGTCAAGCAGGTAGGGGTGTGCGACGCCGCCGGCTGTGGCTATCTGCCCGGCGGTGTCTTTGGCCGCGGCTTCGTCGATATCGCTGACCAGCAACTCGGCCCCCTCATGCGCGAACGCCAGCGCGGTCGCGCGCCCGATGCCGCTACCGGCGCCGGTCACCGCGACCAGCATGTCGCCGAAGCGCTTTCGGGTTCGGTCGACCTCGGCGCGCCGCAGCGCGCGGCTCGGCGCTTTGCCGTCACTCAGGTCGGCGAACTCGTGCACCGATGCTGCCACCACCTGGGGGTGCGACATCGGCGACCAGTGGCCGGCCTTGATGTCGCGACGCCATAACCGCGGCACCCAACGAGCAGTGGCGTCGTAGCCGTAGGGGCGCACGTATGGGTCTTCGGTGTTGACGATCAGCTGTACGGGGACCTCGACGTAGTGATCGCGCCGCGGCCTGGAGAAGGACCGAAAGTAGTTGGCGCGATAGGTCTTCACCGAGTTGGCAGCGTCCCTGGCGATGCTCTGCGAGTGGTGGATCTGCTCCCGCGGAATGCCCCTGACTAGAGCGCGCTGAATTACCTTGCTGGACAACATAACCCGGATAATCAGGGGGGCGAGCACCGGTATCGAGAAGAAAGCCATGTAGCTCAACCGCAGCGCCTGGCTGAGCGCACGCACGAAGGTTCGTGGGCGGTAGGGACGCCGCAGACCGCCGAAAATGTAGTCGACGAGATGGTGCTGGCTGGGGCCGGAAATCGAGGTGAATGAGGCAACCCGATCGCGCGCCCTCGGGCGGCCCAGGTACTCCCACACGCCAACCGATCCCCAGTCGTGGGCCACTGCATGCACCGGCTGGTCCGGGCTGCATGCGTCGACGACGGCGGCGAAATCGTCGGCGAAGCGTGCCATCGTGTACGCCGAAACCGCCTTGGGCACCGACGATGCGCCGACGCCGCGGTTGTCGTAACGGATTACCCGGAACCGCTCCGCGAGCTGTGGAACGACCCCGTCCCACAGCACGTGGGAGTCGGGCCAACCGTGGACCAGCACCACGGTGGGGCCAGCGGGGTTGCCCTCTTCGTAGACGGCGATGCGAACACCGTCGGCGCTGTCGACGAAGCGTTGCGCGGCTTGTTGTATTGGGGGCATTGGACCTCCCGCCCATCCGCTAACCGTGACTGCCAGTAGGCCATACCGTTAGTAGCAAGCACCTTGGTCCGCGGCCCGCAGCGATGTCAAGCCGCGGAACCAGCCGTTGTGCCCTGGTTGTCTGCAGGCAGCATCGCAGTGACAGGATGGTTTCGAATCAGTTGGGTGCCGCCCCGGTAAACGACGGTGTGGTAAGCCAGAGGTCGAGCCACGCCGACCGCCCGATCGATCGAGGAGTCAACAGAGATGGCCTTCTCAGTCCAGATGCCGGCACTCGGTGAGAGCGTCACCGAGGGGACGGTCACCCGCTGGCTCAAGCAGGAAGGCGACACCGTAGAACTCGACGAGCCTCTTCTGGAGGTGTCCACGGACAAGGTCGACACTGAGATCCCGTCTCCGGCCGCCGGTGTGCTCACCAAGATCATCGCCCAGGAAGACGACACGGTCGAGGTCGGCGGAGAGCTGGCCATCATCGGCGACAGCGCCGAAGGCGACGGTGGCCAGCCCGCAGCCCAGGCGCCGCCGCAAGCCGAGCAGGAACCAGCAGCCGAGCCGGCACCCCAGCCGGAAGCAGAACCCGAAGCAGAGCCGGCTGCCGCGGCCCCCGCCGGCGGAGACGGCCAAGCCGCCGCCGATGGCGCTGCCACGCCGGTGTTGATGCCCGAGCTCGGCGAGTCGGTGACCGAAGGCACGGTGACCCGGTGGCTGAAGAAGGTCGGCGACACGGTGGAGGTCGACGAACCGCTGGTCGAGGTCTCCACCGACAAGGTCGACACCGAAATTCCGTCGCCGGTGGCGGGGACGCTGGTCAGTATCACGGCTGAGGAAGACACCACAGTGTCGGTCGGCGGCGAGCTGGCCAAGATTGGCGCCGGTGCCGCCGCGCCGGCAGCCGAGCCACAAGCCCCACCGGCACCGAAGCCCGAACCGGCACCGGAACCGACGCCGCAACCGACACCGGAACCCCGACCCGAGCCGGCGGCAAAACCCGTACCCGAGCCGACGCCCATCCGGCAGCCTGAGCCCGCGGCCAAGCCTGAGCCACAGCCCACAGTCCAGGCCGAAGCGCGGCCCGCACCGTCACCTGCCACGGGCGGAACGCCGTACGTCACTCCCCTGGTGCGAAAAC
>NZ_DASRBZ010000626.1:0-3083 GCF_035653355.1 Mycobacterium sp.
CGGCGGCCCCGCCGCCCGTCCTGGCGCCGCGGCGCAAGTCCCGGCAGATCCACGTCGGCTCGGTCGCGGTCGGCGGTGACGCCCCGATCTCGGTGCAGTCCATGACGACGACGCTGACCGCCGACGTCAACGCGACGCTGCAGCAGATCGCCGAGCTGACCGCCGCCGGCTGCGACATCGTCCGGGTGGCATGCCCGCGCCAGGAGGACGCCGACGCGCTACCCGCGATCGCCAAGAAGAGCCAGATCCCCGTCATCGCCGACATTCACTTCCAGCCCAAGTACATCTTTGCCGCGATCGACGCGGGCTGTGCCGCCGTGCGGGTAAACCCCGGCAACATCAAGGAATTCGACGGGCGAGTCGGCGAAGTCGCGAAGGCGGCCGCAGCAGCCGGTATCCCGATCCGCATCGGCGTCAACGCCGGCTCGCTGGACAAGCGGTTCCTGGAGAAGTACGGCAAGGCCACTCCCGAGGCGCTAGTGGAGTCGGCGCTGTGGGAGGCCTCGCTGTTCGAGGAGCACGGCTTCGGCAACATCAAGATCAGCGTCAAGCACACCGACCCTGTGGTGATGGTGGCGGCATATGAACTGCTGGCCGCCCAGTGCGACTACCCGCTGCACCTCGGTGTCACCGAGGCGGGACCGGCGTTTCAGGGCACCATCAAGTCCGCGGTGGCCTTCGGCGCCTTGCTGAGCAAGGGCATCGGCGACACGATCCGGGTATCGCTGTCGGCGCCGCCGGTCGAGGAGGTCAAGGTCGGCAACCAGATCCTCGAGTCGCTGAACCTGCGGCCGCGTTCGCTGGAAATCGTGTCGTGCCCGTCGTGCGGTCGGGCCCAGGTCGACGTCTACACGCTGGCCAACGAGGTCAGCGCCGGGCTGGACGGGCTTGACGTGCCGCTGCGGGTGGCGGTAATGGGGTGCGTCGTCAACGGTCCGGGGGAGGCCCGCGAGGCCGATCTCGGTGTGGCGTCCGGCAACGGCAAGGGTCAGATCTTCGTGCGCGGCGAGGTGATCAAAACCGTGCCGGAGTCTCAGATCGTCGAGACGCTGATTGAAGAGGCCATGCGGCTCGCGTCCCAAATGGGCTCGCAGGCGGATACAACTACGAGCGGTTCACCTGTTGTGACCGTAAGCTGATAGCGGCCATTCGGGCCACCTGGCGCCACAGAAAGACTCACCATGTCGGCTCCGCCCATCTTTCGCCTGGTCGGCGAGCGACGGGTGTCGGTGGTGCGCGACGCCGCCGCCGTGGCCCGGGTGCTCGCCCAGGATCCCGTCGGATCGTGCATGGTCGCCGCGCGCGTGGCCGACCACGGCATCGATCCTCATTCGATCGGCGGTGAACTGTGGACGCGGCGCGGAGCCGACGAATCACTCTGCTATGCCGGTGCCAACCTGATTCCGCTGCGCGGCGGGCCGGCTGATTTGCATGCCTTTGGCGACGAGGCGATGAGTGCGTCGCGGCGGTGCTCGTCGCTGGTGGGGCGGGCCGAGCTGGTGATGCCGATGTGGCGGCGGCTCGAGAGCGCATGGGGCCCGGCCCGCGACGTGCGTGACCGCCAACCGTTGATGGCGCTGAGCACCATGCCCAGCTGCGCAATCGATCCCGAGGTGCGCCAGGTGCGGCCAGACGAGCTCGACGCGTACCTGGTGGCGGCCGTCGACATGTTCATCGGCGAGGTGGGTGTCGATCCGCGGCTCGGCGACGGCGGTCGTGGGTATCGCCGTCGAGTGGCCAGCTTGATCTCGGCGGGCCGCGCTTGGGCGCGCTTCGAGCACGGCGAGGTGATCTTCAAGGCTGAAGTCGGCTCGCAGTCGCCGGCGGTGGGCCAGATACAGGGGGTTTGGGTTCATCCCGAGCGCCGCGGCCGAGGGTTGGGCGCCGCAGGCACCGCCACCCTGGCGGCGGTGATCGTCGGCACCGGGCGCATCGCCAGCCTCTACGTCAACGACTTCAACACTGTGGCCCGCGCCGCCTACGCCCGCGTCGGCTTCCGCGAAGTCGGCACCTTCGCCACCGTGCTGCTGGACTGAGCCTGCTGCGGGCGCGCCAGTCTTGTCCGCGCCGAAAGTGTAAGTAGCGCGGGAAAGTGCGAGTAGGTAACGCGACGACTACAGCCTCGAAGATCCTCAGCTCAACAGCAGCCCCCCGTAACGGTTCGGTCTCGGTGTGGCATCGCCAGTCTGGACACCACAGCTCTTAACATCAGCCACAATGGCAACTTCAACCACATTTGCATCAGCGATTGCAGGTCTGGGGCTGGTCGCGGTGGTCGCCGCGCCCGGATGCACTCCACGCCCCGATGGCCCGGGGCCGGCGGCGGAGCACTTCTTTTCCGCGTTATCCAGTGGCGATACCGCGACCGCGTCCCAGCTGACCGACGATCCCAGCGATGCCCGCGCAGCGCTCAACGCCGCCTGGGCCGGGCTGCAGGCGACGCACCTCGACGCGCAGGTGCTCGGCGCCAATTACACCGAGGACACCGGGACGGTGGCCTACCGCTATACGTGGCATCTGCCCAAGAACCGGACCTGGACCTACGACGGCCAACTCAAGATGGCGCGCGACGAAGGCCGCTGGCAGGTCCGCTGGACCACCACCGGGCTGCATCCCAAGCTCGGGGAGCATCAGACGTTCGCGCTGCGCGCCGACCCGCCGCGGCGCGCCTCGGTCAACGAGGCGGGCGGCACTGACGTGCTGGCGCCCGGCTACCTCTACCACTACACGCTGGATGCCAGCCGGGCCGGCACACAGCTGATCAGCACAGCCCACGCTGTCGTCGACGCATTGCGGCCGTTCGACGACACGCTGGACCCCCAGCTACTGGCCGAGCAGGCCAGCTCGTCGCCTAAGCCGTTGGATCTGATCACGCTGCGCGTCGACGACAACAACCGCGTCGCACCCGCCATCGGCAACCTGCCGGGCGTCGTGATCACCCCACAGGCCGAACTGCTGCCGACCGACGACCGGTTCGCGCCGGCCATCATCCACGAGGTGAAGAAAGCCGTCATCGACGAACTCGACGGCCAGGCCGGCTGGCGGGTGGTCAGCGTCAACCAGAACGGCGTCGACGTCGCCGT
>NZ_DASRBZ010000627.1:0-11767 GCF_035653355.1 Mycobacterium sp.
TCCCACAGTGCCCACGCCAGTACCCGCGATCGCTCGGCTGTGCGCGGCGCCGGCGCCGGGCTGCTCATGCTCGGACTTTAGCTTCCTGAGTCGCCGACCCGCCGCGCCCGGCTTCACCGCTCGCGATCGGCTCCGAGCTATTGGGTCGCCGTCCCGCCGCGCCCGGCTTCGCCGCTCGCGATCGGGCGGGGTGAGTTGTCTACGCTTGCCGCATGCCTGTACCCGTTCCCAGCCCCGACGCACGCGCCGTTGTCACCGGAGCCTCGCAAAACATCGGCGAAGCGCTGGCCACTGAGCTGGCCGCGCGGGGACACAACCTGATCGTCACGGCGCGCCGCGAGGACATCCTCAACAGCCTGGCGGCCCGTCTGACGGACAAGTATGGGGTCACGGTCGACGTTCGGCCGGCTGATCTGACCGACCCTGCAGACCGGACCAAGCTGTGCGACGAGCTGGCTAGCCGCACCATCTCGATCCTGTGCGCCAACGCGGGCACTGCGACGTTCGGCCCGGTCGCGACGCTCGATCCCGCTGGGGAAAAGGCGCAAGTACAGCTCAATGTCCTTGGGGTGCACGACCTTACCCTGGCGGTATTAGGTGGCATGGTCGAGCGCCGGGCTGGCGGCATCCTGATTTCTGGTTCCGCCGCAGGAAATTCGCCGATTCCGTACAACGCCACTTATGCGGCCAGCAAGGCGTTCGTCAACACATTCAGCGAGTCGTTGCGCGGCGAACTGCGCGGCTCCGGGGTGCACGTCACCCTGCTGGCGCCGGGCCCGGTGCGCACCGACCTCCCGGATCCGGCTGAAGCGTCGCTGGTCGACAGGTTGGTACCGGATTTCCTGTGGATCTCGACCGAGCACACCGCCCGTGTTTCACTGGATGCCTTGGCGCGCAATAAGATGCGCGTCGTTCCGGGGGTGACGTCCAAGGCCATGTCGGTGGCCAGCCAGTACGCCCCGCGCGCGATCGTCGCGCCGATCGTCGGCAGTTTCTACAAGAAGCTGGGCGGATAACCCGTTACCGGCGCCGGCGGCCGGTCCCCATCATGCCGCGGGTGATTTCGCGGCCCATAGCAGTGCCCGCCGAGCGTGCGAAGCTTTTGGCCGCCGGGCTTGAGAAGAGGTTTTTCCACCACCGCAGAAAGCGCTTCCACCTGCTGAGCCGCTCGGGCTCAGATGCGGGTGCCGGCTTGCGCTTGCCCTCCGGCGGCGCAGGCTCGATTTGCGGCCGTTTGGCATTCAGCAACTCGTAGGCCGACTCTCGGTCGATCGTCTGCCCGTATTCGGCTTGCAGCGGGCTGGCCTTGGCCGCCTCCTTGATTGCGTCGGTCCCGATCGCAGCCATCAACGACCGCGGCACCCGCATCCGTGTCCACGCCACCGGGGTGGGCGCCCCCTTCTCCGAAAGGACCGTCACGATCGCCTCGCCGATACCCAGCGACGTCAGCGCCGATTCCAGGTCATAGACATCGGTTTTCGGATAGGTACGAACGGTTTTGGTGAGCGCCTTCTGGTCGTCGGGAGTGAACGCCCGCAGCGCGTGCTGGATGCGCGCACCCAGCTGGGACAGCACGTCGTTCGGGATATCGGTGGGCAACTGGGTGCAGAAGAACACTCCCACGCCGCGCGAACGAATCAGCTTGACGGTTTGCTCCACCTGCTCGAGGAATGCCTTCGAGGCGCCGGTGAACAGCAGGTGGGCCTCGTCGAACACAAATACCAGCTTGGGTTTGTCGACGTCGCCGACCTCCGGCAAGAACGTGAACAGGTCGGCCAGTACCCACATGAGGAACGTCGAGAACATCACCGGCCGTGCGGCCTGGTCGCCGAGCTCGAGCAGCGAAATGATGCCGCGGCCCTGGTTGTCGACGCGCAGCAGATCTTCGGGTTTGAGCTCCGGTTCGCCGAAAAACGTGTCGGCGCCCTCTGATTCGAGATTGACCAATGCCCGCAGGATGACGCCCGCTGTCGATGCGGAGACCCCGCCGAGAGCTTTCAGCTCAGGTTTACCCTCGTCGCTGGTCAGGTGGCTGATGACTTCACGCAAATCCTTCAGGTCAAGCAGCGGGAGCTCTTTCTGGTCGGCCCAGTGGAAGATCAGCCCGAGGGTCGATTCCTGAGTAGCGTTGAGTCCCAGTACCTTTGACAGCAAGATGGGACCGAAGCTGGAGATGGTTGCGCGTACCGGGACACCGATGCCCGTCGACCCCAGCGACAGAAATTCCACCGGGAAAGCAGTGGGCGCCCAGTCGTCGCCGGTCTCCTTCGCGCGGGAGGTGATCTTGTCGTTGGGCTCCCCGGGCCGGGCCAGCCCCGAGAGGTCGCCCTTGACGTCGGCCATCAGCACCGGAACGCCCGCAGCGGACAACTGTTCGGCGATCAGCTGCAGGGTCTTGGTCTTACCCGTGCCAGTGGCTCCGGCCGCCAAGCCATGCCGGTTGACGGTGGCCAACGGTATGCGGACCTGGGCGCTGGGCTCGGCATTGCCGTCCACGACGACTGTGCCCAGCTCGAGGGCCCGTCCTTCGACGGCATAGCCCGACGCGATCTGTTGTGCGGGGTTCTTCGCCGACCCGCCCGACGTCGACTCAGAGCTCATGGCGCCAGTCCTCTCGCCTACTGATCCCGGCAGAGCATGACACTACTTGGTGTCCGGCCTCGCCGGGTCGGCTGCAGTGCCCCCGGCTACGGTGGGCTTACTGTGAGCGCTGTGCGAGACGAACTGGTGTGGATCGACTGCGAGATGACCGGCCTCGATCTGCGCTCGGACAAGCTGATCGAGATCGCGGCCTTGGTCACCGACGGCGAGCTGAACATTCTCGGCGACGGCATTGACGTGGTGATTCACGCCGACGACGCAGCATTGTCATCGATGATCGAGGTCGTCACCGACATGCACGCCCGCTCCGGCCTCATCGACGAGGTGCGGGCCTCCACGGTCGATGTGGCCACGGCCGAGACCATGGTGCTCGACTACATCCGCGAGCACGTCAAGCAGCCACGGACGGCGCCGTTGGCGGGCAATTCGATCGCCACCGACCGCGGGTTCATCGCCCGCGACATGCCTGCCCTGGACTCTTTTCTGCATTACCGGATGATCGACGTGAGCACGATCAAAGAGCTGTGCCGACGGTGGTATCCCCGCATTTATTACGGGCAGCCCACCAAGGGTCTGGCCCACCGCGCGCTTGCCGACATTCAGGAGTCGATCCGCGAACTGCGGTTCTATCGGCGTACCGCGTTCGTGCCCCCGCCTGGGCCTTCTACCAGCGACATCGCCGCGGTGGCCGCCGAACTTAGTGGTGTGACGGACGCGGCGAAGGTAATCGATTCGGCCGCCGAGCGCCCAAGCGGTTAATATCGACGTCGCCGCCCATCGGCCCGCGAGGACCGGGTCAGCGGCGATGGTGAGTGTAGTTCAGTTGGTAGAGCACCAGGTTGTGATCCTGGATGTCGCGGGTTCGAGTCCCGTCACTCACCCCACAGGTCAGAGGGCAGAAGTAACCTTCGGGCCCTACGTTATTGTTCGCCGCCGAGAACGCGGAGCCTTGCATTCCATGGAGGCCACGTCGGTTGCAATTCGACGGGCTGAAGTCGATCGCCTGATGGAGTCGGCGACTCCGTCGAGTCGGCTGCGGTTACTCCGGCCATAAGCACACTTCAGCACGTGCCCCTAATCCGACCGAAGAACCGGCTTGGCACTGGCTTCTACCTCAAGCTGAAGCCGAATCACTTGCGCCCGCGCCCAAGCGGCCACAGCTTTGGCTTCAGCGGCTTCTGCCTCGGCTTGCAATTCCAGTCGCCACCGTCTGCGCTGGGCCTGTGCCCTCGCTCGGTCGGCGCGCTGTTGGCGGTTATGCCGCCTTGCGGCTGAGGCGACCTGCGGCTGTTGCGCAGCCCCCCTCTTCTGGCGCGTGTAGATATCCGACACGACCAAAGCCACGCCGAACAACACCAGCAGCGGCACGAACACCAAAGGGTGCGCCGCCACTCCGGCTATGCCGACGATCGTGCCGGGCACCGCCACCGCCACCGCGGCCTCCGGATGTCGACCGCCTAGGCCGACGATCGCCGCCGGCACCGCCAATGCCACCGCGGTCTCCGGATGCCGATCCGGCCAACTCATAACCATGGCGGAGACCACATGATCGCCTCTCCTTCGCGGAGATATTGGCGCCTGAGCGTACTGCCACAGCCGCACAGAACTGAGCAGACACGCCAGAGGTGGGCGGCACGATTCAGTTTCGACGAAGTCTCGGAATCGGCGAGAGCTAGCCGGCTATCGCCCTAGCGAGCGGTACTGTCCGTCTTTGCGTTTCCGGCGCGCCACTGGTCCCACGGGATATTCCAGTCGCCGAGCCCTTCAGTACCTGACAGCGTCGGCCCAACCGTATTGATGACTTGCACGACGTCGCCGCGCTTGGTGTGGTCGTAGAACCAGATGGCGTTGCTGGGGCTGACGTTGATGCAACCGTGGCTGGTGTTGCTGTGGCCCTGGGCGCCCACCGACCACGGTGCGGAGTGCACGAAGACCCCGCTGTAGGAAATCTGCGTCGCCCAGTCGACGTCGGTGCGATACCCATTGGGCGAGTTGACCGGTACGCCATAGGTCGACGAGTCCATGATGATGTGCTTGTAGCGTTCGCCGACAAGGTAGGTGCCGTCGGCGGTCGGGGTGCTGTCCTTGCCCATCGAGATCGGCATGGTCTTGACGACTTCGCCGTTGATCCGCACGGTCAGCGTCTTGGTGGTGTCGTCGGCGGTGGCGATGACTTCGTCACCGATGGTGAAGTGGGTCTTGAGGTTGTCCTCACCAAACAGCCCGTCGCCCAAGTCGACGCCGTAGGTGTTGACCGCCACGTCGACAGAGGTGCCTGGCTTCCAGAATTCCTTTGGCCGCCAACGTACTTCGCGGTTATTCAGCCAGTAGAAAGCACCTTCGACGGGTGGGTTTGTCGTCACCTTGATGGCTTTCTCCGCCGCAGTGCGGTTGGCGATGTTCTCGTCGAACCGGATCGCGACCGGCTGGCCCACACCAACCACTTCGCCGTCCAGCGGCACGACGTAGGGCATCGTGGTGTTCTCGGGCGACTGGGTCTCGAAGGTCATCTGGCGGGTAGAAACGCCACCAAGTCCACGGGCCTTCGCGACGAGCGTGTAGCTCCTGTTGTAGCCGAGCGGCTCAGCCGTCGACCAACGCACCCGGTCCGGGCTGAGGTGACCATTCACCGACCTGCCGTTTTCGTTAACCATGGTGACCTCGGCCAACACCCCGCCCTCGGCGGTAACCGTCACCGGCGCGTCGACGGCGACGCCCACCGCGCCGTCGGTAACCGAAGCGGTCAACTTCGGGACCAGCAAGTCACTGAACGGGGTGCCCTTGTCGAAAATGACCTTCGTCGGCGCGCCGCCGCTGTTGCTGCCGCAGCCGCCCAGGCCCACCACCACAGCCGGGATCACCAGCGCGACCAGCCATGACCGGCGTAAACGCGCAGCAGTCACCGAACGACCTGCCACTACCGTGCTCCCCCATGCGACCCGATGGAATCTGTAGACTTCGCAGTAGTTTAAGGGCACGCGGCCCACGGCGCTGTGACGCTCCAGCGAATGTCCACGAGATTCGCTCCGCGGCGCAGCGCCTGTTATTGTCGCGTTCCTGGAGCAACCCAGGCGCCGTTAGCTCAGTTGGTAGAGCAGCTGACTCTTAATCAGCGGGTCGGGAGTTCGAGACTCTCACGGCGCACCAGCCACGTGAGCATCGGTTAGGTTTCAGCGGTTCCTGAACCTGCGCACCACCAACACCACGGTGAGCGCCCCGATGCTGACCAGGGAAACCGCCACCACAGGCTTTTTGACGAACGTGATCACCTGGACTTTGACGTCCTCCGCCAGCCGGCGGGGATTTGCTCGCGCGGCGAGCGAGTCGACGGTTGCGGCCAACTGTTCGCGGGCCTGATCGATCTCCTGCTTGATGGTGTCGGGATCCCGGTCCGCCACTTGTCCCCTCCATGTCTTGCCCGCATCCTGGGCACGCTTGCTGAAGTTGCCGTCTTGCCGCACTACCCTAGAGCAGCCGGCATCGCCCCCGGCGCTTCGGTGAACAGAAAGGGAGTTCGTTGGCCGACCCCGTGCGCCTCCAACCCGGCGACAAAGCGCCCGCTTTCCGACTGCCCGACGCCGACGGCAATACGGTGTCGCTCTCCGACTATCGGGGACGCCGCCTCGTGGTCTACTTCTACCCTGCGGCATCCACACCCGGCTGCACCAAAGAGGCCTGTGACTTCCGCGACAATCTGCACGACCTCAACGAGGCCGGCATCGACGTTGTGGGCATCTCCCCGGACCCGCCGGCGAAGCTGGTCAAATTCCGCGACGCCGAAGAGCTGACGTTCCCGCTGCTGTCCGATCCGGATCGCAAAGTTTTGACGGCGTGGGGCGCGTACGGGGCCAAGCAGATGTACGGCAAGACCGTGCAGGGCGTGATCCGCTCGACGTTCGTCGTCGACGAAAAGGGCAAGATCGCCGTCGCGCAGTACAACGTCAAGGCCACCGGCCATGTGGCCAAACTGAGGCGCGACCTCGGCGTGTAACCCCGACCGCCCAGTGTGCAGCTTGTAGGCGCGACTTGGCAGATTGTCGAGCAGAAGCTACACAGTCGGTGCGGTGAGCATGCCGAGCAGCAGCGCCTCGGTGGCTGCGGCTTTTTCCAGGACACCGAGGTGCACGCTCTCGTTGACGCTGTGCGCCTGGGTTGCCGGATCTTCCATGCCGGTGACGAGGATCTTGGCTTGCGGGTAGGCCGCGGCGAACTCGGCGATGAACGGGATCGAGCCACCTATCCCGACATCGACCGGCTCCGTGCCCCACGCCTGCCGGAAGGCCGCCCGCGCGGCGCCATAGATTGGGCCGCTTGCATCGATGACATAGGGCTGGCTGACATCGCCCGGCGTGACCGTCACGTGCGCGCCCCACGGGGCATGCTGCTCTAGGTGGACCCGCAACGCATCCAGGTGCGCGGCGGCGTCACCGCCGGGGGCAACGCGCATGCTGACCTTGGCCCGCGCCCGTGGGATCAACGTGTTCGACGACGCCGCAATGGATGTGGTGTCGATGCCGATCACGGTAATCGCCGGCTTCGCCCATAACCGTTGCGGCACCGAGCCAGAGCCTATTTCGCTCACTCCGTCCAGCAGACCAGTCTCCGCTCGGACCCGCGCGGGCGGATAATCGACTGCGGCAGCAGTGCTTTCGTGCAAGCCAGCGACCGCCACGTTGCCGTCGTCGTCGTGCAGGCTGGCCAGCAGCCGCACCAGCACGCTGAGCGCATCGGGAACCACCCCACCCCACAGCCCGGAATGCAGCCCATGGTCGAGGGTGGCAACCTCGACGACGCAGTCGGCGAGACCGCGCAGCGACACCGTCAGCGCCGGAATATCTGTGGTCCAGTTGTTGGAGTCAGCGAGCACGATCACGTCGGCGGCCAGCAGGTCGCGGTGGGCAGCCAGCAGGCGGCGCAGTGACGGTGATCCCGATTCTTCCTCGCCTTCGACGAACACTGTTACCCCGACCGGCGGTCGACTGTCGTGCGCCCGAAACGCCGCCAAATGCGTTGCAATACCGGCCTTGTCGTCGGCGCTGCCGCGCCCGTAGAGCCGGCCCTCGCGCTCGGTCGGCTCGAAAGGCGGCGAATCCCATTGGGCGTGATCACCTTCGGGCTGCACGTCGTGATGGGCGTACAGCAGAACCGTGGGCGCACCGGGCGGCGCTGGATACCGCGCGATGACCGCCGGGGCACCACCCTCGCTGACGATCCGCACCTCGGGAAAACCGGCTCGCGACAAGAGATCCGCGACCGCCTGCGCGCTGCGGTCTACCTCGGCCCGCCGGGCCGGATCCGCCCAGACTGACTCGAAGCGGATCAGGTTTCCCAAGTCGCGGCGCACCGAGGGCAGTACGTCGCGCACGCGTTCGACAAGATCGCTCATAGCCTCGAGGCTAGTCCCGGGCCGCCACCGCCCCTGCGCTGCCACAGCGCGAGCGGGCACAGAATGCCAGCAATCCGCGGCGTGTCGCGGACAGACACGCCCGCTCGCGCTCAGGGGGTCTCGAGGATGGCCACAGCGGCGGCGGTGTCGCCTTCATGTGTCAACGACACGTGGATGGTTACGTCGGCCAAGTGCTTGGCGATCGCCCCGGTCAACCGCACCCGCGGCCGGCCCCACATGTCGGTGACCACCTCGATATCGCGGTGGATGCCTTCCGGCAGCACCGGCCGCTGGGCGAACCGCGACCCCGACCACGCCTTGATCACCGCCTCCTTCGCCGCCCAGCGCGCCGCCAGGTGCCGCGCCGCCGACGAGCTCTTGTCGGAGGCGTCGCGGCGCTCACCGGGAGTGAAGGTCTCGGCGAACACCGTGCCCGGCTGGTCGACCTGTTCGGCGAAATCAGGGATGGAAACCACGTCGATCCCCACTCCGACGATGGTCACGGGCGCCGCTCCTCCTCATCGCTTCGCTCTGCATCGTCGCCGACGCGGGTCACGGGCGCCCGCGCTAACGGATGCTCATGGGCGGTAGACGTCGCCGTCGCCGAGTCGGGCGGCCACATTTAGCAACATTGCCGCCTCCTGCGGCTTCTCCGGCCCATGGTGGTCGAAGCGGCGGTCGCCGGGCCGCTCGTAGAGCGGCGGGCCGCCGGCTATCGCGGAAGCGAGCCTGCGCTGACCGGCCAGCAGACGAGCATCCGCGCGCCGCTGGTAGTCCTCGCGCTGCTCGGGACTCAGCGCCGCAAGGAATGCCTGCGGGTGCACCAGCGCAAGCAGACCGGAGACGTGGCCGAAGCCCAGGCTGGTGATCAGCCCGGCCTTGAGCGGGAACTTGGCACCAAGCCGCAAGGTGTCGCGCACCCACACGAAATGCTGTGATCCCGCCAGCTCGTCGTCGACGCAATCCAGGCTGCGGTTGGGCGGAATCACCCCGTCGCGCAGCATCTGGCACATCCCCATCATCTGGAAGACCGCCGCGCCGCCCTTGGCGTGCCCGGTCAGGCTCTTCTGCGACACGATGAACAGTGGAGCGCCGGGTGACCGGCCCAGCGAATCAGCAAGCCGCTCATGCAATTCCGTTTCGTTGGGGTCGTTGGCCAGCGTTGAGGTGTCGTGCTTGGAGATCACCGCGATGTCGTCAGCGCCGACACCCAGCCGGGCCAGCGACCGGGCCAGCGGTGATTCCTTGCCGCCGCGGCCCGCGCCCAGCGCGCCCAATCCCGGCGCGGGGATCGAGGTGTGCACGCCGTCGCCGAACGACTGCGCGAAAGCGACCACGGCCAGCACCGGCAGCCCCATCTTGAGAGCCAGATCACCGCGCGCCAGCAGAACGGTGCCGCCGCCCTGCGCTTCGACGAAGCCCAGCCTGCGCCGGTCATTGGGCCGCGAGAACTTCGAGTCGCTGATGCCCTTGGCCCGCATCATCTCGGTGTCGGCGGTGGCCGCCATGTCACCGAACCCAATGATGCCCTCCAGCGTCAGGTCGTCGATGCCACCTGCCACCACAAGTTCGGCCTTGCCGAGCCGGATCTTGTCGACACCCTCCTCGACGGACACCGCCGCGGTCGCGCATGCGGCGACCGGGTGAATCATCGCGCCGTAGCTGCCGATGTAGGACTGAACCACATGCGCCGCAACGATATTCGGCAGAACTTCCTGAAAGATGTCGTTGGGCTTGTTCCGGCCGAGCAGGTTGCCGTGGTACATCGTCTGCATCGAGGTGCCGCCACCCATGCCGGTGCCCATCGTGTTAGCTACCAGCGTCGGGTGCACATAGCGCATCACCTCGGCGGGACTGAACCCGGCCGACAGGAACGCATCGACGGTCGCCACGATGTTCCACACCGCCAGCCGGTCGATCGAGCTGGCCAGGTCTTGCGGGATCCCCCAGACGGTCGGGTCGAACCCAGTGGGAATCTGGCCACCGACGGTACGGGACAGCTTGTTCTTACGCGGAACTCGGATTTCGGTGCCGGCCTTGCGGGTGACCTCCCAGTCTGTGCTGTCGGGCACCGGCCGGATCAGCGTGTGCTCGGGGTCGAATTGCACGAAGGCACGTGCCTCGGCTTCGCTGGACACGACGAACGTAAAGTCCTTGTCCAGGAACACGCTCACCAAAAGCGGTGAGGCGTGGTCGGGGTCGATGGACCCGTCGTCGACCCACTCGCGGATCCCCACCCGCTCCACCACGGTGTCGTGGTAGCGCTCGACGAGCTCGGATTCGTCGACAAGCTCGCCGGATTCGGTGTCGTACCAACCCGGTTGGGGGTCGTCGTGCCAGCGGATCAGCCCGGTCGTCCAGGCCAGTTCCAGCACGCCAGCGGCCGAGAGTTCATTCTCGACTTCCATTTCGAAGCGGGTGCGCGACGAACCGTACGGACCGAGTTCGGCGCCGCCGACAATGACCACCAGATCGGCCGGGTCGACGTCGAGGTCGTCCCACTGCGGAGGCGGCGCCGGCGTGTAACCGCGCGGCGGCGACGGCAGCGCCGCGATGGTGCCCGGCGGCGCCTCCGCGGGAGCCGCTTCAGCCGTGGCCTGTTCGCGGGCCTTGGCAGCGAGCTCCGCCATGTCGAGCTCGACATCGCCGAGCCCGCCGGTCAAATCGACCTTGAGGGGCGCGTACGCGGCAGCGGCCTTGGATTCCACGTCGCAGAGCCCCAGCAGCATGCCGGCCATCTCGTCGGTGGAATATGTTGTGACACCGGCTTCTTCTACGGCGCTGACAATCGCATCGTTGTGGCCCATCAGCCCGGTGCCGCGGGTCCAGCCGATCAGCGCGTGCGCCAGGCTGACGCGCTGCGCCCACGACGACTCGGCGTGCCAGCGGGCCACCACCGCGTCCAGCGCGGACTTGGCTTCGCCGTAGGCGCCGTCGCCGCCGAACATGCCGCGGTTGGGTGAGCCCGGCAGCACCACGTGCAGCCGCGACGCGATGTCGCGCTCGGCGCCGATCTTCGACAGCCCGCCGACGAGCCGCTGAACGGCCCACAGCAGCACTTTCATCTCCATCTCAGCGCGCGACCCGGCCTCGGAGAGGTCGCCGGCCACGCGGGGGGCCGCGAACGGGAACAACAACGTCGGGGTTTGCGCGTCCTTGATGTGAATAGATTGCGGCCCAAGGCTTTCAGTCTGTTCGTTGCCCACCCACTCGACCAGCGCGTCGATGTCGGAGTACGACGCCATGTTGGCCGGCACCACCCATAGCGCCGCGTCGTACCGGGCGTGGTCGCGATACAGGGTGCGGAAGAAGGCCAGCTTGTCGTCGTCGAGCTTCGATGTTGTCGCGATGACGGTGGCGCCGCCGTCGAGCAGCCGCGCCACCACCGAGGCGGCGATCGATCCCTTTGATGCGCCGGTCACTACCGCGACTTCGTCGCTGTAGCGGCCGTTGTCCGGATTCTCTGCGCCAGCGGCGATTCGGGCATATAGCGACGCGTGGATAGTGCGGCCGGCGGCCAGCGCCTTGCCCTGCCACCAAGTGGCCTGGGTCGCCACCACATGACCGGTGCCCTCGAAGCGTTCGGCGAGCTGCGCCCAGTCGGCGTTGATCTGGTCGTCGTCAGCCAGCCACAGCTTCACGAGGTCTTCGCGTGCGCTGGCCCAGCGGTCGTCGAAGACTACGGCTTTCTTGGCGTCGAACACCGGTGCCACCAGCCGCGGCCAATCGGCACCGAGTTCGGCGGTCACCAGGTCGACCAGTTCGGCGTCGGTTGCGGCC
>NZ_DASRBZ010000628.1:0-2821 GCF_035653355.1 Mycobacterium sp.
TGGACGCAGGGTTCGGCGGCGTCCGTTGTCGAGGTTCGACGCAGGTTAAGGCTGTCCGTCGGCCACAGCTAAAAAGCGGGTACAGCATCGGCAAGCACGAATCGCCCACTGATGCGCCGCCTTGAGTACTGGAGTCTGACATGGATCGCCCCGACACCATCATCGAGATTCACCGTCAACGCGTCCAGGATCAGACGGTCGACATGTTCAGCGGCGACAAGTACACGCAGTCGGTCGATGGCACCGGCTACTCTGCGACCGCCACCCTCGACCTCACGCTGGACCGCGTCTGGTTCATCCTTGATTCGCATCAGCGGTTGTGGCAGGAGGAGACCGACGGTGAAGCCCGCGACCCCTTGCGTCACTTCGCGATCGACCTGGTGATCTTCGATTCGAAAATCGTCCTGAATTCGGTGACCTGTATCCCGTTGGTGTCGCTGCCGCCGGTGACTATCACCGTCCCGGACGGTCCGCGCGCCGGCGAGTCGCGCGAGATCGCCTACAACGAGATTCCGCTGCTCGGTCGGCTGACGATCCACGATCAGCTTGAGCCGCACCAAACCGAACCGGGCAAGCAGACCATTGCGCTGAATTTTGCCGCGCAGGATGCTCCTGTGCTGGTGGCCACGCCGCCGCCTGACGAGTACGCCGCACGGCTGTTCGGTCCGCACATCGAGCGCCGGCCCGACGGCGCTACCGCGTTCACCGGCCAAGACCCGCGGATCAGCTGGGAGCTCGACTACGCCGAGGCGTATTGGATCACCCACAGCATCGCCGGGGAACTGATGGTGAACCTGGAAAAGCTCCAGCATCCCAGCCTCTCCGACGACGAGGCGAGAAACCGGGTGCTCGACTCGCTGGCGGCCCAGATTGCCGACGCGGTCCGCCCGGAGGTCGGCAAGTTCGGCGACGACGGCATCGTGAACCTATTGCCGTCGCCGGTGGACGTCGACCCGGAAGCGCAGGACGACAGCACTTTCAAGGCCCTCGACGCCATCGTGCAGCGCTTCGAGGTGGGGGAGGAAACCCACGAATCTTTGGTGGTCCAGCTGAAAACGCTGCGCACACTGCCGTCCGGCGAGGAGTTGCCCGCGTCCATCCTTGCCGAAAACCCGCACGAGAAAACAGGATTGGCGGTCACTGGGTGGAGCGTCCTGCGGCAGGTTCGCGACACTGTGATGAAAAGCTTCGATCTCGACGAGAGCGACTTCGACCCCGATGTGCCGTGCCTGCTGGAGGGGCCGAAGACCATTAAGGTCGGCGGCCAAGAGCGCAGTCTGGACGCTCTAGACGCCGATATTGTGCCGCGAACCGGCGACGGCCGGTTGGTCATCGACGGCACCGTGAGCGCCGACACGAAGCTCTACGACTTCAAGGCCACCTTCAAGGTGACCTATGAGATGCACCTCGACGACATCCCGCGCGACCCGAAGGGCAAAGAGGCCTTGGGAGCCGACGTGGAAAACATCGAGAGTCTCGAGCAGGCGTTGAAAACGGCCGGCGACAAGAAACGCGCAGGTGAGCTCAGCAACCAGGACTACGAGGCAGAAGTCAAGCGAGTCAGCGAACGGTTCGATGCGCTTCCGAGGACCGTGGGAGTGCGGCCGACACAGAATCCTCCTGAGCCAGAAGTGAATCCGGACTTCACCCTGACCACGGCCGGCAAGGCCGCCGCAGCTGCCGGCGCTGCGGCGGTTGTCGGTCTGCTTGCACTGCCGGTCACCTGGGCAGTTGGGGCTGCAGGCGTGGGTGCCGGTGGTGCCGGCGGTCTGCTGACACTCGCCATCGCGCAGTACATCACCACCGTGCTCACGATTGACTGGTTCGGCACCGGAATCGGGTCACGTCAAGTCAAGAAATCGCTGAATGACCATCCGGAAGGCACATCGCTGCCGCCGATCGGAATACCGGTCGACGTAAATCTCAACCGCCAGCGCCTGGCCGTGTACTTCCGTCCGCTGCCAGGGAAGCTGTGGGTCAGCTGCATCACTGCTGACGAAGACCATGGCCAGGAGGATGGCGCCGACATCCGGCTCGTCGGTGGCCGATGGCCCGGCGACGAGCAGCCCTGGAAACTGTCCAACGACGACGCGATGTTGTACGTCGAATCCGGAGAACTGCAGCTTTTCGTGGAACTGGACAGCGCCGACGGTAGGGAGCTGCCGATCAGTGTCGCCGCCACTGCGGACGGGCGACGCTATCTCAAGCTGGAGGGCAACGATCCCGGGAGGCTGAGCCGGCTTCCGCAGTGTCCGGACACTACTGCGAGCGGGGACGTTTGACCATGACACAGATTGATCTGAAGGACCTTTCGACTCCCGAACACGGGTACACCGTCGACGACGAGGATCCCGACGATCCTGTTCTGCTCAATCGCGATGGAACTCCTGTCGACACATGGCGCGAGGGTTATCCGTACGACCAGCTGATGCGCCGCGACGAATACGAGCGAACCAAGCGGCGGCTGCAAATTGAACTGCTGAAGCTGCAGAGATATAGCCAACGCACTGGCGTCCGGCATGTGATCTTGTTCGAGGGTCGTGACGCCGCCGGCAAGGGCGGCACCATTCAGCGATTTATGGAGCACCTCAACCCCCGGGCGGCACGGGTGGTGGCGCTTGACAAGCCCGGCGAACGCGAGCGAACGCAGTGGTATTTCCAGCGTTACGTAAGCCACCTGCCTGCCGGTGGCGAGATAGTGTTGTTCGACCGGTCGTGGTACAACCGCGCGGTCGTCGAGAAGGTGATGGGATTCTGTACTCCGGCTCAACACGCCGAATTCCTGCAACAGGCACCGCTATTCGAAGAAATGCTGGTCAAC
>NZ_DASRBZ010000629.1:0-5272 GCF_035653355.1 Mycobacterium sp.
CGGTGACCGCAGTGTCTTGGTGACCGGTCTATTCTTGCTAATCGCCGGCCTGCTGATGCTGACGACCGTGGACAAGCACTCGTCCATGTGGCTGCTGTTCGCGTCGGTGGTGCTCAACGCCGTCGGTGGCGCGGTGGTGCAGACACCGCAGTCGACGATCATGATGTCGAGCGCCCCCGCCGATCTCGGCGGTTCGGTTTCGGCGGTCAAATCGGCCGTTGGACAGGCGGGTTACTCGCTCGGGCCAGCGGTGTTCGCGCTAGTGGGCACCACATTGTTCATGCACGACGGTATGCGGGCGCTGGCCGGATCCGGCATAACCGTGCCCCAGGCCCGAGAGGCGCTGCAGGTCGCGCACGGCACCTCGGTGTCATCGACGGGCGGCGCCCATGTGCTCGATCCGCAACGGGCCAGGGAGGTCGTCGAGGGCGCCACCGAGTGCATGGTTCACGCCATCCACACGCTGAGCCTGATGATGGCGGCCGTCCCAGTCGCTGCGATCGTTCTGGCCCTGATTCTGCTGCGCCCCCGAGGAGAGAAGCCCTGATGTCCGCACCTGTCCAGCCTCGGCACGCAGCCCCGAATCCGCCGGAGACGATCCTCGGGATTATCGCCAATGCAGTGCTTTTGGGATCTGACGAATTCGCGATCACTTATAGCCGCGGATACACCGCGGTCGATGCCGTGGGAGCCTTCACCCCCGGCTTCGACCAACTGGGCCAAACACGACAATCAACCAGGCAGCAGGCGATCGTCAATTACTACCGCCACAAACTCGCCGAACCAATCGAACGGCAAATGGCGCGCGGCTTGATATCGCAGCGCTGCCGCCAAGCGCGAACGCGCAGAAGTTCCTTCAGGCCAACTACATGAACAAGAAGCTTGCCGGCGACGGTGGCGCAGGGTCGGGCGCCAAGGCCCGCTTCACCGCCTGCTTCCGGGACGTCGTCATCCGTTTCGACTGGCGCGAGCCGTTGCCCGGCACCCGCGGCAATGTCGTCTGCAACGTCACAAGCGCCCCGACCTGGCACCGATATCCGGTTGCCCGCCGGCTTGTCACGCCGGGCCCGGTAAGACGATGAAACGCTTTCCCGCGCGCGTGCCAGTGGCGCTTTCCGGTTTGTCACTTTTCGGCAAACGCCATTTGTTTTACGTAGTCCGACGCTAGTCTGCTGCATAACCGGTGCTCTGCGGCCCTTTCAGTGAAAGGAAGCCATTGACCTCAGGCCAGTCAACCGAACCGGTATCGGAGGGCCAATCGGCCGCGCCTCGGAAAAAAGGCCGCCGACTGCGGATGCTCTCGCTATTGAGCATCCAGTCCAAAGTCATGGTGATGCTGCTGCTGTCGAGCATTGTGTCGGTCGCGGTAAGCGGCATGATCGGGTTTGAATCCGGACGCGGCGCGCTGCGGAACGCGGCGTCGCAGCGGTTGACCGAGTTGCGTGACTCGCAGACGCGGGCGGTGGCGGCGCTGTTCGCTAACCTGACGAACTCCCTCATCGTCTTCAGCCGCGACCCGACCACGGTCCAGGCGGTGCAGGACTTCACCGGGGCCTTCGATCAACTGGCCAACGCGACGATCACGCCCGCTGAGCAGCAGGCGCTTCGGAACTACTACAACAACGAAGTTATCAATCCGATCGACCGGGTGACCGGCGACGATCTTGATATCAACTTGCTGCTGCCGCAGTCGAACGCGCAGAAATATCTGCAGGCGCACTACACCGCACCGTTTCGGTCAAACAGCGAATCAATGGCGTTGGACGACGCCGGCGACGGCAGCGCATGGTCGGCGGCGAACGCCCGCTTCAACCGCTTATTCCGGGACATCGTCACCCGTTTCCAGTACGGGGATGCATTACTGCTGGATACCCGCGGCAACGTCGTCTATTGCGTGGATAAAGACGCCGACCTGGGGACCAATATCCTGACGGGCCCGTATCGCGAATCCAACTTGCGGAAAGCGTACGAAAAGGCGCTGGGTTCCAACGACATCGACTTTGTCTGGATCACCGACTTCCAGCAGTATCAGCCGGAGCTTGGTCAGCCCGCAGCATGGTTGGTGTCGCCGGTCGGTACGCAAGACAAGATCGACGGCGTGCTGGCCCTGCCGTTGCCGATCACGAAGATCAACGCGATCATGACCGCGAACCGCGATTGGATAGCGGCCGGGATGGGCACGACGACCGAAACGTATCTGGCCGGTCCCGACACGTTGATGCGCTCCGATTCGCGGCTGTTCATCGAGGATCCAAAGGAATACCAGCGTGAGGCGGTCGCGGCCGGCACGCCGCGCGATGTCGTCAACAAAGCGGTCCAGTTGGGTACCACCACGTTGGTGCAGCCGGTCGACACCGCGGGCCTTCGGGCCGCGCAGCGGGGGCAGAGCGGTGTGCTCAGCGATACCGACTACACGGGTAACCGGGAACTGGAGGCTTATGCCCCGTTAACCGTGCCCAACTCGGACCTGCATTGGTCGATCTTGGCAACGAGGGACAACTCGGAGGCCCTCGCGCCGATCGCGTCGTTCACCAAAACCATCGTATTAGCCACGACCGCAATCATTTTCATTGTCTGCGTGGCGGCCATGCTGCTTGCTCAGCTGTTCGTGCGACCAATTCGGCGCCTGGAGGAGGGCACCAGGAAGATCAGCGCGGGCGACTATGACGTCACGGTGCCCGCTACGTCGCGCGACGAAATCGGCGATCTCACCAAGGCATTCAACGAGATGAGCCGGAATCTTCAGATCAAAGAGGAACTACTCAAGGAGCAGCGCAGAGAAAACGACCGCCTGTTGCTGTCGTTGATGCCAGAACCGGTCGCACAGCGCTATCGGGGCGGCGAGCAGACCATCGCAGAAGAGCACCAAGACGTCAGCGTCATCTTCGCCGACATCGTCGGGTTCGACGAGTTCTCTGACGACGTGTCGTCCGACGTATTCGTGCGAGGCGTCGATACGCTGCTCCGCCAGTTTGACGCAGCGGCCGAATCCCTTGGCGTCGAACGGATTCGCACCCTGCACAACGGATACCTCGCCAGCTGCGGAGTAAACGCTCCTCGGCTGGACAACGTGCACCGCACGGTCGACTTCGCGGTCGAAATGCAGCGCATCGTCGACCGATTCAAAGCCCAAACCGGCTACAACCTGGCCCTTCGGGCCGGCATCACCACCGGCAAGGTCGTCAGCGGGCTGGTGGGCCGATCAAGCGTCGTCTACGACATGTGGGGCGCTGCGGTGAGCCTGGCCTACCAGATGCACAGCGGCTCACCGCAACCCGGCATCTACGTCACCTCGCAGGTATACGAAGTGATGCGCGACCTCCGGCAGTTCACGCCGGCCGGCACGATTTCGGTCAACGGAGTCGAGCAGCAGATCTGGCGATTGTCGGAGCGACAATGAACCTCGTCCACTCGCCCTGGTTTTACTGGGCGATCGGTGTGTCGGTCGGATTGCCCGTCGCTATGATCGTGTTGACCGAATGGCATCAGACCCTCGCCCATAAGAACAGCCATCTGGCCAGACCCGTCCACCTGCTGCGCAGCTATGTGCTTCCGCTGGGCGCGCTGTTGCTGCTGCTGGTCAAGGCGACACAGATCGACGCCCGAGACACCTCGGTGCGGATGCTGGCAACGGTTTTCGGCTTCGTTGTGCTGGTGCTGGTGCTCTCCGGTCTCAACGCCACCCTGTTCCAAAGTGCGCCGCAAGGGTCGTGGCGCGACCGGCTACCGGCCATCTTCGTCGACGTCGCCCGGTTCCTGCTGATCGGGGTGGGTCTGGCGCTGATCTTCTCCTACGTCTGGGGCGTCCGGATCGCAGGCTTGTTCACCGCGTTGGGTGTGACGTCGGTGGTTATCGGCCTGATGCTGCAGAACTCGGTCGGCCAGATCGTGTCGGGCCTGTTCATGCTGCTCGAACAACCCTTCCGGATCGGCGATTGGCTGGAGACACCCGCGGCACGGGGACGAATCGTCGAGGCGAACTGGCGCGCTGTCCACATCCAAACGGGCAAAGGACTGCAGATCACCCCGAACTCGGTGCTGGCCACCACCTCGTTCACCAACCTGAGCCGCCCCGCCAATGCGCACAAACTGGTGATCACCACGACGTTTTCCCCCACTGACCCCCCCGACCGGGTGTGCGCGATGCTGTCGCGAGTGGCCAGTACATTGCCGCAGCTGAAGCCCGGCGGCGCGGTCACCTCGGTGGTGCTGGGTTGCGTCGACTACAGCACCGCGTTGTGTATGCAATACCGCACCTCGATCGGGCTGGCGTCACCAGGCGATGACAGCACGGCCCAAGCCACCTTCTTGCGCTGGGTCTGGTATGCGTCGCGGCGAGAGGGCCTTCACCTCGACGGCGCTGACGACGACTTCTCGACGACAGAACGCGTCGAGAAAGCCTTGCAAATGGTGGTAGCGCCGGCATTGCGGCTGACACCCACAGAGGAGCAGTCCCTCATTCCGTATGCGAAGGTCGTCCGCTACGGCGCCGACGAAGTCGTGCAGTGCACCGGTGAAATTCCTCGCGGCATGAGTTTCTTGGTCGCCGGCAGCATCCGGCTGAGCGTGACGAGCGAGGACGGTTCGGTCGCCGACGTGGGCACTTTGGACGAGGGTTCCTTCGTCGGGCTGACAGCGCTCACTCGCCAACCGAATCTCTCCGATGCGCACGCGATGACAGAGGTAACGGCGCTCGAAATCGATCGCGAATATCTCGAACGTCTGGTGATGCACAAACCGCTACTGCTGCAGGAGTTCGGTCGCCTAATCGAGGAGCGGCGAAGCCAAGTGTCCCGGGCAGCACGCCGTGAGCCGTTGGGTATCTCCCGGTAGTAGCAGTCGCAACGAAAGCTGAGTGAAATACGTTGGCCAAGCCGCCAAGTCGTGAGCAGCCTATACCGATAGGCGGGCACTACTTCGCCGCGAAAGCCGACTTGCAAGACGAGCTCGCGCGGTTGCGACTGCTGGAGGCGGAATGTGATCCGCACACCTACCGTGTCCTCGACGCTGTCGGCGTCAGCGCCGGATGGCGCTGCCTTGAGGTTGGCGCAGGCGCCGGTGCGGTGGCCCGCTGGCTCGGGAAGCGCGTGGGGCCCACTGGGCATGTGGTAGCCGCCGACATCGATCCCAAATATCTCGGTGATATGCGCGAGCCCAACATCGAAGTGCGCCAGTGCGATATCACCCTCGACCAGATTGAGCCGGCCTACTACGACCTGATCCACAGCCGATTTGTGCTGATGCACCTCGATGACCCGGCAGACGCCTTGCG
>NZ_DASRBZ010000630.1:0-6503 GCF_035653355.1 Mycobacterium sp.
GTCACCGACGCGGATCCGCCGGGTGCTGACGGTGTCACGCCTCTTGGCTCCGGTCATCGTGCCGCTCGCCTACCGGGCAGCCATCGCCGCTCGGGGCCTGATCGACCAGCGTCGCGCCGACCGGCTCGGCATCCCGTTGACCCAGATCGGTCAGTTCTCGGGGCAAGGCGCTCGCCTCTCCGCCCGCGTTGCCAGCGCCGAACGATCGCTTCGGACGGTCCAGGAAAAGAACCCGAAAGACGCCGAAACCAAACAGTTCGTCGCTGCCATCACGGAACGCCTGCGCGATCTATCGGCGGCTATCACCACCGCGGAAAACATGCCCACGTCGCGCCGCCGCGGCGCACATGCCGCGATCGCCAAACAGCTCGACGGCATCGAAGCCGACTTGATGGCCCGGCTGGGGGTAGCCTGACCGCCCGCCGCTCGGTCAGGCGTGCCCTGATCCTAACCGCGACTGCTGCAACGCTTTTCGTCGGCGCAGCCGTCGGCATTGCTCCCGCCGGGGCGCATGTCCATGCCAGCAGCGACAACCCTGTGCGCGGCGGCATGGCCATCGTCACTTTCCAGGTGCCCAACGAGTCCCCGACCGGTGCTGCCACTACAGCGGTCAGCATCACCCTTCCCACCGGAAGCTCCGCGCGGACCGAAACCCTGCCGGGGTGGACGGCCACGCTGGACCGGGACGCCGCATCAGGCACCGTGCGGTCCGTCACCTGGACCGCCGCGGAGAACGGCGGTATTCCCCCCGATCAGTTCGGGCTGTTTCGGATCTCGCTGAAGCTGCCCGACAGCGACGCTGTGACGTTCCCGGCCACCCAGACCTACGCAGATGGATCTGTGGTGCGCTGGGACGAGCCGCCGCTGCCCGGCGCAGCCGAACCGGAGCATCCGGCGCCCCGGCTCACGCTCGTGGCCGGGCGACCGGCACCGCCACTAGCCGCGCAGGAACCAACTGCCCGGCAGCCAAAAGGATCGCCCGACAACACCGCCCGCCTGCTCGCCGGAGGCGCCCTGTTGGTCGCCGCACTGGGCGTGGGCATGGCGCTGCCCCGGCGGCGGTCATAACGCTCATGACCCGCGCAGCACGCGCACTCACGGCGGGCCTGGCGCTTGCCGCGATGCTGTGCGTTGGCGCGTGGCACGCGCAAACGGCTGCCGCCCATGCCGTGCGGGTATCCGCCGATCCCCCGGAAAACGCCGTGCTGACCGTCGGCCCGGCCCGGGTGAGTGCCACCTTCAACGAGCCGATGCAGACCACCTTCGCGGCGATGACGGTCGTCGGCCCGGATGGAAACCTGTGGTCGTCCGGCCAACCGCAGGTGACCGGTGCGGTGGTCAGTGTCGGTCTACGACCGTTGGGTCCGGCCGGCACGTACACGGTGAACTACCGAGCGACGTCGGCGGACGGCCACGTGGTGTCCGGCTCCTGGTCGTTTCGTTTGACGGCGCCTGGTACCGGGGCGCCTGGCCCCCCGGCGTCCTCCGGTGACAGCTCGTCAGGAGCCGTCCCGGCTTGGCCGTTCGCAGTCGGTGCGGTGGTGCTCGTCGCCGGCGGCGCGCTTTGGGCTGCCCGACGCCGGCGCTGAGGCTTCGGCCGTCTCGGGCGTCCTGGCATGATGGGGTTCGACTGCTGGTGTACGCGACTGGCGCACGCGACGAAATCTGCAAAGGAGCAGCCGCATGGCAGACCCGCAGGATCACCCGGAAAAGGCACCCGGTGCTGCGCCCACGCCGCCTGCGCCGCCAGCCGACGAGACAGCACCTGCGGCGCCAACCGACAAGACGCCGCCCGCCGATATAGCTCCTCCCCCGCCGCCGGCTGACCACGCGTCGGCACCTGCGCCACAACCTGAAAAGGCGCCGCCACCGGCAGCCAGCACGTCGCCGGCCGGAAAGCCACCGCAGAAGGCGGCCAAGAAAGCGCCCGCCAAGAAGGCACCCGCCAAAGCCGCGAAGAAGGCCCAGAAAGCACCGGCCAAGAAAGCGCCCGCGAAGAAATCGCCCGACAAGCCCGACAAGCCCGACAAGAAACCGCCGGAGAAGAAGGCGCCGCCCGTCAAGGCTGAGCCGGCGGGACCGAAACTAGCCGGCCAGCCGCCTGCCGCCCCGCTCGAAACCAACGGCCAGCTTGCCGCAGGCGCCAAAGAGGCTGCGGCCCAAGCAAAGTCGACCGTGGAAACAGCTGACAACCCGGTTTCCCCACCAGCGGCCGCGCTGTCGGCTGTTCGCTCACCGGTGCCGCTAGCGGTCGCGGTCGCCATCGGCCTGCTCATGCTGCTGCTGATCCGGCAGCTACGCCGCCGCTGAGCCGGTCGGCTGGCGGCTTGCAATAATGCCGCGGTGCCTGTGACTTTCCGCCCCACCGCCGACCTCGTCGACGACATCGGTGACGACGTGCGCAGCTGCGACATGCAGTTCCGCCAATTCGGTGGTCGCATCCAGTTCGCCGGACCGATCAGCACCGTGCGCTGTTTTCAGGACAACGCGTTGTTGAAGTCGGTGCTCTCCGAGCCCGGCGACGGTGGAGTACTGGTGATCGACGGCGCCGGCTCACTGCACACCGCTCTGGTCGGCGACGTCATCGCCCAGCTGGCACATGACAACGGATGGGCTGGGCTGGTCGTGCACGGCGCGGTACGCGACGCTGCCGCGCTCCGTGGCATCGACATTGGCATCAAGGCGCTCGGCACCAACCCTCGCAAGAGCACCAAGACCGGCGCCGGTGAGCGCGACGTCGCGCTGAGCTTGGGCGGTGTGACGTTCGTGCCCGGCGATCTCGCCTACAGCGACGACGACGGCATCGTCGTCGTCAGCGCAGCAGCCCCGGTCTAGCGCACGAAGCCGGATTAAGCCGCAACGGCCAGCCGGTGCTTGCTGAAGTACAGGGCCTCGTCGTCGACCCGGCCGCGCCGGATCAGCTGAAGGTCCAGCAGGTAGTTCTGCTTCAGTCGCCACGGCATGCGGTCGCCCGCTTTGGGCAGGTAGTCCAGCGCTCGCAGCACGTATCCCGGGGTGAAGTCCATCAGCGGGCGCTCGTCCACGGCGTCGCCGGGGTGCTGGGGCACCACGGTGTCGAAGCCGTGCTTGTCCATGTGGTTGAGCAGCCGGCAGACGAACTCGGACACCAAGTCGGCCTTCAGAGTCCAGGACGCGTTCGTGTAACCGATGGTGAACGCCATGTTCGGCATCCCGGTCAGCATCATGCCCTTGTAGGCCATAGTCTCGTTGAGCTCGACCGGCACGCCGTTGCGCCGGATCGCGGCGCCGCCGAACAGCTGCAGGTTCAAACCCGTTGCGGTGATGATGATGTCGGCTTGCAGCTCCTCACCGGAGGACAGCCTGATGCCGGTCTTGGTGAACCGGTCGATGGTGTCGGTGACGACATCGGCTTTGCCGTGGCGGATGGTGCGGAACAAATCCCCGTTAGGCGCCAGGCACAACCGCTGGTCCCACACCTTGTAGCGCGGGCCGAAGTGCTTCTCGACGTCATAGCCCTCGGGCAGACGCCGGGTAGCCATCTGCATCAGCACCTTGCGCATGTAGTTGGGGAACCGCCGCGACAGCTGGTACTGAGCGGTGCTGAACGCGATCGCTTTCCACCGGTTCGCGACATGCGCCGCTTTCTCCGGAAGCAGCCGGTTGGCCCGCTCGGCGAAGGGGTCCACCTCAGGCAGCGAGCCGATATATGTCGGTGAGCGCTGCAGCATGGTCACGTGCCCGGCGCCCGTGTTCACCAGCGCGGGAATCAGGGTCACCGCCGTGGCGCCGGACCCAATCACGACGATCTTCTTGTCGGCGTAGTCCAGGTCCTCCGGCCAGTGCTGCGGGTGCACGATGGTGCCCTCGAAGTCGTCCGCGCCTTCAAATTTCGGTGAGTAGCCCTCGTCGTAGTTGTAGTAGCCGCTGCATGCGAACAGGAACGAGCAGCTGATCTGGCTCTGTTTGCCCTCGCTCTCGACGGTGACCGTCCAGCGATTGTCGGCGTCGGACCAATCGGCGGCCACCACGCGGTGGCGGTAACGGATGTGCTGATCGATACCGTTTTCGGCCGCGGCTTCTTTCAGGTAGGCCTTGATCGACGCGCCGTCGGCGATCGACTTGGCCGAGCGCCACGGCTTGAACCGGAAGCCCAGCGTGAACATGTCCGAGTCGGAGCGGATGCCCGGGTACTTGAACAGGTCCCAGGTGCCGCCGAGATCGTCGCGGCGCTCCAGGACGGTGTAGCTCTTGCTCGGGCAGCGGTTCTGCAGATGCCACGCCGCGCTGATGCCGGAGATGCCGGCTCCCACGATGACGACGTCAAGGTGTTCAGTCATGCCCCCACGGTATCAACAGCGTGTCGAGTGAGTCAACATGATGTCGAATTTGTCGACATGGAGTAAAGTAGTGGTCGTGACTACCGCCACCCGTGCTTCTCACAGTCGGCGTTCGGCCCGCCCGTCGGGCGACGACCGTGAACTGGCCATTTTGACCACGGCCGAACGACTGCTGGAGAAGCGCCCGCTCGCCGACATCTCCGTCGACGACCTGGCCAAGGGGGCTGGCCTTTCCCGTCCCACCTTCTACTTCTACTTCCCGTCCAAGGACGCGGTACTGCTGACCTTGTTCGAGCGGGTGATCGTCGAGGCCGACTCCGCTCTCGAGAGCATGGCCGCCAATCCGCCGGCCGACATCAAAACCTTGTGGCGCACCGGCATCAACCTGTTCGTCGACACGTTCAGCGCGCACCGCGGAGTGTCGCTGGCGGCCAATGCCGCGCGATCCAACAAGGAGATCGGTGAGCTGTGGTCGCGGTTCATGCAGAAGTGGGTGGACCACACTGCCACGGTGATCGAAGCGGAGCGCGCCAGGGGCGCGGCGCCGGTCACGCTGCCGGCGCGCGATTTGTCCGCGGCGCTGAACCTGCTGAACGAGAAGGTGATGCTGAGTTCCTTCGCCGAGGAGCAGCCCTCGGTACCGGACGAGCATCTGCTCGAGACGCTGGTGCACATCTGGGTCACCAGCATCTACGGCGAAGCTGGTTAACTGTCGCCCCTGCGTGCGAACATATGTTCGTGCGAGCTTTTGCTTGTCACCAGGCGTCGATCCTGCACGCGGACCTGGACTCGTTCTACGCGTCGGTCGAACAGCGCGACGACCCGGCGCTGCGGGGCCGGCCGGTCATCGTCGGCGGCGGCGTGGTGCTGGCCGCCAGCTATGAGGCGAAGGCCTACGGCGTGCGCACCGCAATGGGCGGCGCTCAGGCGCGCCGGTTGTGCCCACACGCGGTCGTCGTTCCGCCCCGCATGAGCGCCTACACGCGTGCCAGCGACGCGGTGTTCGAGGTGTTCCGCGCCACCACCCCGCTGGTCGAGGCGGTCTCGGTGGACGAGGCGTTCCTAGACGTCGGCGGGCTGCGACGGGTCTCCGGGACACCGGTGCAGATCGCCGCGCAGTTGCGCGCCGATGTGCGTGAGCGGGTCGGGCTGCCGATCACGGTCGGCGTGGCCCGCACGAAGTTTCTGGCCAAAGTGGCCAGCCAGGAGGCCAAGCCGGACGGATTGCTGCTGGTGCCGCCCGATCGGGAGCTCGCGTTCCTGCATCCGTTGCCGGTGCGCCGGTTGTGGGGCGTGGGCGCCAAGACCGCCGAGAAGCTGCACGCACACAGCATCGAAACCGTCGCCGACGTCGCCGAGCTCAGCGAGTCGATGCTGGCCTCGTTGGTCGGTGGGGCGATGGGACACCGGCTGTATGCGCTGTCCCGCAACATCGATCAGCGCCGCGTCACCACCGGCGTACGTCGCCGATCGGTGGGCGCCCAGCGTGCGCTCGGTCGCGCCGGCACGGCTATGTCACCCGCCGAGGTCGACGCCGTGGTGATCACCCTGATCGACCGGATCACCGGCCGCATGCGAGCGGCCGGGCGCAGCGGGCGAACCGTCGTGCTGCGGCTGAGGTTCGCCGACTTCAGCCGCGCGACGCGGTCACGGACCTTGCCGTGGGCGACGTCGTCGACGCAACCCCTCCTCGCCGCCGCCCGGCACCTGGTGGCTGCGGCCAGCCCCCTGATTGCGGAGCGCGGCCTGACCCTCGTCGGCTTCGCGGTATCGGAGATCGACCGCAGCGGCGCGGAACAGTTGATGCTGCCGTTCACCACCGAGGCGCTGCGGCCGCTGGCCATCGACGCGGCAGTCGACCGGGTGCGGCGTCGCTACGGCAAGTCGGCGCTGACCCGCGCGGTGTTGGTGGGCCGAGATCCCGGCCTGGAGATGCCGCACCTGCCGGACTGACCCGGCTGCGTGATGATTGGCAACTCCGGCGGCTACGCCGCTGTCCAGGCGAGCAGCTTGTCCACCGGCCAGGTGTTGACGATCCGGTCGGCGGGCACCCCGGCGTCGAGGGCACGCTGTGCGCCGTAGCCGAGAAAGTCGAGCTGCCCCGGCGCGTGCGCATCCGTGTCGATGCTGAACACGCACCCGATCTCCAGCGCGAGGTTGAGCAGACGCGTCGGAGGGTCTCGG
>NZ_DASRBZ010000631.1:0-13884 GCF_035653355.1 Mycobacterium sp.
AGCCGACGCCTCCGACTACCGCCCGACCGTCGCCTCGTCGCGCGCTAACGCACACAGCTGCCAACGGCCCGGCACGCCTTTGAGTTCGTGCTCACCGCGGTCGGCGAATCTGCGCCGCGAGCCGGTGACGATGTCGCGCAACGTCGACGACACCAGCACTTCGCTCGGGCCAGCAAGTGCCGCGACCCGGGCACAGATGTGCACGGCCAAGCCGGCGACATCAGTGCCGCGCACCTCGACCTCGCCGGCGTGAATACCCACGCGCACCTCGATTCCGAGCACACGCACCGCATCGACAATCGCGTCGGCGCACTCAATGGCGGCACTCGGGCTGCTGAATGTGGCCACGAATCCGTCGCCGGCAGTGTTGACCTCGCGACCGCCGAAGCGGCCGAGCTGATGGCGGATGATGGTGTCGTGGTTGTCGAGCAGGTCTCGCCACCGGTCGTCGCCGAGCGCTGCGGCGCGCTCGGTTGAGCCGACGATGTCGGTGAACACGATGGTGGTGAGCACCCGCTCGGCGTCGTAGCCGCCACGCACACCGGTGATGAATTCCTCGATCTCTTCGAGCATCGGCGCGGTGTCGCCGACCCAGTACAACGAATCCACGCCGGGCAACTCCACATACCGTGACCCGGCGATGTGCTCGGCGAGGTACCGACCGTGACCAACGGGCATGAAGTCGACGTCGGCGCGGTGCAGGATCAGCGTCGGCGCCGAGATGCGTACGAGCGTGTCGCGGACGTCGGCTTCGCTCACCACCTTGGTGGCGGCCCGGGCCATGCTCGGCGACGCCGCCCGGTTGCCGGCCATATCCCACCATGCGCGGAACGCCTCGTCCCGGGCGACGCTCGGCGCGACGATTCGCAAAACGTCAAATCCTTGGTCGATTGCATCCGGTTCGATCCCGACCGTGCCGAACTGAGCGGCGTTGTCCGGATCGGCGCCGATCGGATAGTCGGGCGCCCGCAGCACCCGCGCGGCGCCGTTGACGATCACCAAGCTGCGCACCCGCTCGGGATAGTCGGCGGCCAGCACCAGTCCGATCATCGCGTTGAAGCTCGGCGCGAATATCGCGGCTTGCGTACAGCCGACGGCGTCCATGACCGCGATCGCATCCTCGGCCCAAAACTTCGGTCCCAGCATGTCCAGCGAGGACACGTGCGACGACAGGCCCATACCGCGCAGATCGAACCGGATCACCCGGTTGAACACGGCCAGGCGCCGATGGAAGCGGTACATCGACGGCTCTGCGTCGATCGTGTCGATCGGGATCGACGGACCCGGTAGCACGAGCAGGTCAACCGGCCCATCGCCAAACACCTGGTAGGCGATGTCCAGATCGCCGCACTTGGCGTAGCGGGTCCGCGGAAGCTGCGCCACTGCCACAGGCTAATCAACACAGCAGCTGCGTAATGTCATACCGGTGAGCGCACGCGCAGGCATCGTGATTACCGGAACCGAGGTTTTGACGGGCCGGGTCCAAGACCGCAACGGTCCCTGGATCGCTGATCGGCTTTTGGAGCTGGGCGTCGAACTGGCGCACATCACGATCTGCGGTGACCGGCGCAGCGATATCGAGGCGCAGCTGCGCTTCATGGCCGACCAGGATGTGGACCTGATCGTCACCAGCGGCGGGCTGGGGCCGACCGCGGACGATATGACCGTCGAGACCGTGGCCCGCTTCTGCGGCCGGGAGCTGGTGCTCCACGTCGAGCTCGAGGCCAAGATCGCCGCCATCCTCAAATCCCTCAGCTCGACGTTCACCGACCTCGACTTCGAGGCGGTCCGCGTCGCGAACCGCAAACAGGCCATGGTCCCGACTGGAGCACAGGTCATCGACCCGGTCGGCACCGCGCCCGGCGTCATCGTGCCCGGGAAACCGACCGTCCTCGTGCTGCCGGGACCACCGCGCGAGCTGCAGCCGATGTGGCGGACCGCGATGCAGATTCCCGCCGTGCAGGAGGCGATCGCTGGCCGAACCACCTACACGCAGGAGACCGTGCGGATGTTCGGCTTGCCCGAGTCGGGGCTCGCCGAGACGCTGCGCGACGCCGAGAAGCACATCCCGCGCTTTGAGGCGCTCGAAATCACCACGTGCTTGCGGCGCGGCGAGATCGAAATGGTCACCCGCTACGAGCCCGATGCGGGCGACGTGTACAAGCGGCTGGTCGAGTTGCTGCGGGAGCGCCACGGGCATCACATCTACTCCGAGGACGGCTCCAACGTCGATGATCAGCTGGCGCAGCTGCTAAACGGGCGCCGAATCGCGACGGCGGAGTCCTGCACCGCCGGCCTGGTGGCGGCACGATTGACCGATCGGCCCGGTTCGTCGTCCTATGTCGCAGGCGGAGTTGTCGCCTATGCCAACGAGGCGAAAGTCGCGCTGCTGGGCGTGGATTCGAGCCTGATCGAGGCGCACGGGGCGGTGTCCGAGCCGGTGGCCGAGGCGATGGCCGCGGGCGCATTGCGAAAGTTCGACGCAGACACTGCGATCGCGACCACCGGAATCGCCGGGCCCGGCGGCGGCACTGAGGACAAGCCCGTCGGGACCGTGTGCTTCAGCGTGATGCTGGCCGACGGCCCGTCGATCACCCGCACGCTACGGCTTCCCGGCAACCGGGCGGACATTCGCGAGCGCTCGACCACCGTGGCGCTGCATCTGCTGCGGCGAGCGCTTACTGACGCTACTTGAACGCTGTTGGAGCACAAGCTGTTTGCCTGGTGCCAAAGCGGATTCCGGTGGCGTCCTTGCCGATCAGCGACAGCAACGCGACCGCGATCAGCACCGGCACGATCGTCGCGGCCAACGCAAACGGGTAGCCGTGGGAACTGGCCAGCCGTTCCTGGATAGGCAGATTGAAGGCTGCCAGCAGATTGCCCAGCTGGTACGTCACACCGGGGTACAGGCCGCGGATGGCGTCTGGCGACATCTCGGTCAGGTGTGCGGGAATAACGCCCCACGCCCCTTGCACGACGACTTGCATCAAAAACGAGCCCAGGCACAACAGCGCAGCCGTGCGCGAGTAGGCGAATAGCGGCACGATCGGCAGCCCGAGAAGCGCACACCAGACGATGGTGCGGCAGCGGCCGAGCCGCTGCGAGAGCGTACCGAAGACCATCCCGCCGAGAATGCCGCCGATGCTATAGACCACCACGATCCACTTGGCCGTCGCGCTGCCCAGGCCAGCTCCGTGGTTGGACGCCGCCGACAGAAACGTCGGGTAGACGTCTTGGGTGCCGTGGCTCATCCAGTTGAACGCGGTCATCAGCAGCACCAAGTAGATGAACAGGCGAACCATCTTGACGTCGCGCAGCACGTCGCGAACCTTGGTGTGGCTCAGTCTCATTCGATCCTGCGTGGTTTCCCACACCTCGGATTCAGTCACCCGGTAGCGGATGACGAGGCTGATCAGGGCGGGAAGGATGCTCAGACCGAACAGCCAGCGCCATGACAGTCCCAGAACGTTCATCACCAGCAGCGACGCAAGCGTCGCCAGCAGATA
This sequence comes from Mycobacterium sp., assembly GCF_035653355.1. Lineage (GTDB taxonomy): Bacteria > Actinomycetota > Actinomycetes > Mycobacteriales > Mycobacteriaceae > Mycobacterium. Next base: position 3,507 of record NZ_DASRBZ010000631.1, read on the forward strand.
GCCATAGAGGTAGCCCTCCTGCAGCACGCCGGAGAAAAAGCCACGGCGCTCGGCTGGAATCTTCTCCATCGCCAACGCAGCGCCCAGCCCCCACTCACCACCCATCCCGATGCCGTAGAGCAACCGCAGGATCACGAGCACGGTGAAATTCGGCGCGAAAGCGCACAGGAAACCGACCAGGGAATAGCACGCCACATCCACCATGAGCGGCAGCCGGCGACCCACTCGATCGGCCCACAGCCCGAACACCAAGGCGCCCACCGGCCGCATCATCAATGTGGCGGTGGTGATGAACGCGACTTCGGTCTTGCTGTGGTGGAAGGTCTTTGCAATGTCGGCGTACACCAGAACGACGACGAAGTAGTCGAACGCGTCCATAGTCCAGCCCAAGAGGGCGGCGACGAACGAATTTCGCTGATCGGCGGTAAGCCGCTGGCTTCGGCCGATCTGAGATGGGGTTGTCAAGATGTCTAGGCGGGTCCGCCGTACTGCCACACCAAGCTGTGGTTACCGGTCATCGTCGGATTGCACCACATGGTTCGGCCGTTGTCGTCTTGGGTGGTCGCGTGCAAGGTGGGGCAGGGATCACCCGGCGCGGGCGCCTGGGCATGGGCGAGACCGCCACCGGCGGCAACGGCAATCGGCACAACGGCTGCGAGCGTGGCCAGCCGACGTAGCCTCAGGATCGAAGGCCGTGAATCACTTTCGTTCGGCATGGTCCCAGACCTCCATCATCGTGCGCAGGATCTCCTCGGCGCGGCCCAAACCGGCGAGATGGCTTTCGCCGGGCAGGTGGTACAACTCGGCGTCGGGCAGCCTGCTGACGACGTGTTGACCATGCGCGAACGGGACGATGTGGTCACGGTCGCCGTGCCACCACCGCACGGGCACCTTGACTTGCTCGAGCCGGAACCCCCAGTCACGGGCGAACACCACGACGTCGGCGAACGGCGCGGCGAGCTGCTTGCGGCTGCCGTTGAGCAGATCGTCAAGGAACATCGCTTTGAACTCCGGGCGGACCAGTAGGCGTCGATCAGCCTCGGGTGAAATCCGTGCATACAGTTGCAGCGCAATCGGTGCCACCGGCCTGATCATCCGGATCAAGGCGATGGCCGCCAATCGGATTGGCAGTCCGACCCGCTCGAGCAGCGGTGCGACCAGCGTGCCCAGAGTCATCACTCCGCCACGGACAGCATCGGCGCCTTGCGTCGGCGCGACACCACCGAGCACACCGACGGCCACCGCACGGTCGGGCATCGCCGCCCCGCAGGCGAGCGCGTACGGTCCACCGCCGGATAGGCCCACAACCGCCATCTTGTCGATCCCCAGCGTGTCGGCCATCGTTCGCAGGTCGTCGGCGAAGGCGACGACGGTGTCGTACTGGTACGGCGTCGACGATCCGATTCCGGGTCGGTCGACACCGATCAGCCGGATGCTGTTGTCCTCGGCGTAGACCCGCGCCTCGGTCGGAATCTGCCGGCGCGCGCCCGGGGTGCCGTGCAGCCAGAAGACGGCCCGTCCCTGCGGGTCGCCGAACTCGGCGAACCCGAGTTGACGATCATCGCCGACGGCGATGTTGCCTTCCAGCTTGGGACGTGCAATCGCGACCACCATGTCGTGAGTGTTTCACGCAGGAGGCGTCGGCCGAGCCGACTTTGCCATGCTTGGTGGCCGCGGGGCAGCGGTCAGCGAGTGATTCCGGTGTGGCCCAGCGAGTAGTGGCCCGGCTGCGGCCAAACCGTCAACCCGTGCGGCTCGTTGCCGACCTTGATCGTGTGCAGCAATGCTCCATCGGTGGTCGACACGACGTAGACCACGTTGTTGTAGCGCCCGGACACCCAGAACTGGCTGCCGTCGGCGGTGAGGTTGCCCATATCGGGGCTGCCGCCGCCCGGCAGGCGCCACAGCGCGATCGGTGCACCCGTGTAGGCGTCGAGCACGGAGATCGAGCCGTCGGACCGATTGGTCACGAAGAGCCGAGTGGCGTCGCGGGAGAAAAACAGCCCGTGGGCCCCCTTGCCGGTCGGAATGAACCGCAGAACCTTGGTGGCGGCGCCGTCGAGTACCCACACGCCATCCGCGTCGCAGTCGGCGATGAAGTAAACCGAGCCATCTGGGGCGAGCCGGATGTCCTGCGGCCCCATGTGGGTGTGGCGTGTCGGCATGTCCACCGTGCGCAGCATTCGGTGCGAACTGACGTCGACCACCGCCACCCGCCCGGCGAATTCGCAGCTGAACACCGCGGTGTGCCCGTCGACGGAGAAGTCGGCGTGGTTGATGCCTGCACAGTCGGGGATCGGGGTCTTATCGAGCAACTGCCAGGTGGCCGGGTCGTACCAGACCAGTGAGCGCAGCCGCTCGGCCACGGAAATCGCGAAGCGGCCGTCGGGGGTGAAGTACAGGTTGTAGGGGTCGACGATCGGGATGGTGCGACCCGCCTGCCCGGTGTGCGGGTCGAGCGCCAGCATCTGGTTGCCGACGTCGTCGGTGGCATACACGGTGCGCATGTCGTGTGCAGGCACCACGTGCTGGATCTCGCGTCCTACCGGGTATTTGCCGACCACTTCGTAGGTCACCGGGTCGATCTCCCACACGTCGCCGGAGCGGTTGTGCGGGACATACACCAGCGGACGGTCGGAGGCCACGCCGGGCGCGAAGGTACCGGCCGTGGCGCCGGCGTACACGTTGCGGCGGTCGGTTGTGGCCGATCGTTGATGCGGTGTGGCCGGCGGCGCCAGCGCCGGCGTGTTCTTTCCTGCGGTGCTCGACAGTGCCGGTGCACCGATCGAACCCGGTCGGCCCGAGCAGCCCGCGGCCAGCACCGCCAACACCGCCAGTAACGCCAGGACGCGGGAACTCATGGGTTCCCTGACATGGGTCGCTGCTGGATTCGGCATCCTGCCTTGGGTCCTTTGGGTCGCCGCTAGCCGAATTTCACTGTGCTCGGTGATTTCTGCTTATCACCCCGTTAGTGTTTCGACTGGCAGATACTCGTTTGCACCTCTGAAATGTCGACAGGGCTCACGATGCGAATCATCGATGCCGACGGACACGTCGCCGAAAACCCCTCCCTCGCGGTGGAAGCGATCAAGCGCTGGCCGCAATATGTCCATCCCAGCGACGATGGGACGCCGAGGCTGGTGATCGAAGGTCGCAATTACCCCGAAGACCGCGGTCCCGGCGCCGGTTGCCCGCCCGAGCATGGGATCAGCAAGGCCGCTGACATCCACTGCCGGTCGACCGAGGGCGTGCTGACCGACGCCGATCGCGATCACATCGACACTATGGTGCTGTATCCGAGCCTGGGCCTATGCGCGCCCAGCCTGGAAGATCCGCAGTTCGCCGCCGGGTTCGCACGGCTGTACAACCAGTGGATCGCCGACTACTGCGCGCCGTCGAAGGGCCGCCTGCGCGGCGTCGCCGTCACCCCGATCGAACACGGACAAGTGGCGATCGACGTCATGCGGGAGGCGAAGGAGCTCGGCTTGGTGGCGACTCTCGTTCCGCCGGCACTGAAGACCCGCAACCTCGACCATCCGGACCTCGACCCGTTTTACGCTGCCGCCGAGGAGCTGGAGATGCCGCTAGGCATTCACGGCGCGCCCGGTATCCATCTGCCGAAGATCGGCGTCGACCGCTTCACCAACTACATCCAGGTGCACTGCATCAGCTTCCCGTTCGACCAGATGACGGCGATGACCGCACTGGTTTCCGGCGGTGTATTCGATCGTCATCCCCGGCTGCGGGTGGCGTTTTTAGAGGCCGGCGTGGGCTGGGTGCCGTTCTTCATCGACCGGCTGCACGAGCATTACGAGAAACGGGGGAACTGGATCGAGCAGGGGTGGCAGCGCGATCCGCAGGAATACGTGCAGGCCGGCAACATATGGGTGACCTGTGAACCCGAAGAACCGATCCTGCCGGGGGTCATCGACGTGCTGGGATCGGACTTCATCATGTTCGCCAGCGACTACCCGCACTGGGACGGCGAGTGGCCGGAAAGCACCAAACACCTGCGTACCCGCACCGACATCAGCGAGGATGCGCGCGCGAAAATCGGCGGGTTGAACGCTCAGCGCTTCTACGGGCTCAACTGAACTCAGCGTGCCCGCCATTGCGGTGGTCGCTTCTCGGCGAAGGCGCGCGGGCCTTCCTTGGCATCCTCGGTCGCGAAGATGCGGTCGCTGTGCCGGGTCTCGTTGTCGTAGGCAGACTGCAGGTCGAGCGCCAGCCCTTCGACGGCTGACTGCTTGGTCGCAAAAACGGCGAGCGGCGCGTTGGTCGCGATGCGCTCGGCGTAGTCGTAGGCGGTGTCCATCAATTGGTCGGTAGGCACGACCTTGTTGATCAGCCCCATCGCAAGCGCACGTTCGGCGTCCACCATGTCAGCGGTCAGCAGTAACTCCATCGCCAGCGCGTAGGGGATCTGGCGCGGCAACCGCACTGTGCTGCCGCCGCCGGCGAACAGCCCGCGCTTGGGCTCGAGCACGCCGAACCGTGCGTCGGGCACGGCGACGCGAATATCGATGGCGCCCAACATTTCCAAGCCGCCCGCAACGCAGACCCCATTCACCGCCGCGACGATCGGCTTGTACACCGGGAACCTGTGCAAGACGGCGTGAATGGCGTCGGTCGCGTCCCATCCGTCGGGTTGCGGAAGTTCACCGGTCAATTCCGGGATGAACTTCTTGAGATCGGCTCCGGTACAGAAGTCGCGGCCGACGCCCGTGATGACGGCGACCCACGCGTCGGGGTCATCACGGAAAGCCGCCCAGGCGTGGGCAAGGTCGCGGAAATGCGCCATGTCGAGCGAGTTCCGCGTCTCGGGCCGGTTGATCGTGATCGTGACGATGTGGGCGTCCCGCACGTAGTCGATACTCACCGCGTCCTTCAGTTCTGCAGTCGCGATTGTTGGCCGAACCATTGTGTCGCATTTTGTGGGGAAGATGGCTCATCGGACGCAGCCGGGGAAGCCTCGGCCCAGCGCAAACTGGCTTCACAGTGGCCAGTCAACGAAGGAGCCGCAAGTGAGCAGCCCAACGACCAACAGCATCGCCGGTATCGTCGTTCCCGATACCCCGCTGGTGCGTGACGTCACCGACTTCATCCGCGAGGCCGAGGACGACTTACTGTTCGACCATTCCCGTCGGGTTTTTCTTTTCGGCGCACTGCAGGGCCGCCGCCTGGGGCTAGAGCCCGATCTGGAGTTGCTCTACGCCGCAGCGATGTTCCACGACCTCGGCTTGACCGCGCGCTATCGGACGTCGATGCTGCGCTTCGAGGTCGACGGTGCCAATGCGGCACGCGACTTCCTGCTCGCGCACGGTGTCGAAGAAGCCGACGCCCGCAAGGTTTGGCTCGCTATCGCGTTGCACACCACTCCGGGTGTGCCGCAGTTCCTCGAGCCCGAAATCGCTTTGGTGACAGCCGGTGTCGAAACCGACGTGGTGGGTATCGGCCGTGACGCGCTGTCGCCAGAGGTGATTGCAGCCGTCACCGCCGCACACCCACGGCCCGACTTCAAACGACGCATCCTGCAGGCCTTCACCGACGGCATGAAGCATCGCCCGCAAACCACATTCGGCACCATGAACGCCGACGTGCTCGAGCGCTACGACCCCACGTTCGTCCGCGACAACATGGTCGACCTCATCCTGGGCAACAGCTGGCCGGAATAGAAAGCCCGAACCTTGGCCAGTGATGTGCCAAATGCATTGTGGTTGAAAGGAAACGCTCATGGTGTCACGACGAGTGTTGATCACGGGTGCGTCCAAAGGAATCGGACGGACAGTCGCCGACCGGTTGGCCGCCGGCGGGTATGACCCGATTGGCCTTGCCCGGAACGCTCCCGCGGATTTTCCAGGGGAGTTTCACGAAGTTGACCTCGCCGATCGGGGCGCCACTGCTGCGACGCTGGAAACGATCGTCGGTGAGGGCACCGTCGATGCGGTGGTCAACAACGTAGGTTTCGCGCACTTCGGCGTCATCGGCTCGATCGAGCTGGATCACCTGTTTGACACCTACGACTTGAATGTGCGCACCGCGGTGCAGGTCGCTCAGGCCGCCTTGCCGGGCATGCGCGCACAGGGGTGGGGGCGCATCGTCAACGTCACAAGCCTGACCACGCTGGGCACTCCCGAGCGCACGCCGTACGCGGCAGCCAAGGCCGCGCTCGAGACGTGCACCCGGATCTGGGCGAAGGAACTGGCCGCAACCGGCATCACGGTCAACGCGGTGGCGCCCGGGCCCACCGAAACAGAAATGTATCGGCAACGCAGCCCGGTAGGGTCAGACCGCGAAACCCGCTTGCTACAAAGCATTCCGCTGCAACGAGTTGCTAGCCCAGCCGAGATCGCCCATGCGATCTGTTTCCTGCTCGATGAGGACGCTGGATACATCACCGGCCAAATCATTCGGATCGATGGCGGCGGAAGCATCGCCGGCTGAGCACATGACAGACAAGAAGTGTGGACGGCGAGCGGGACGGGTACAGCTGGAAGCGTGTCCGTTTCTACACCAGGTCGACCGTTAATCGACGCGCTTGAGAACGCCGACGTCCTCGATGCGCCAGCGCAGTCGCTTGCCAAGAAGGTGCGCGAACTCGTCGCGGCCAACAAGCTCAAAGAAGCAATCAGCGGAACCTGGCTCGGGCACCCAGTGCACCCGCCGTTGACCGACCTGGTGATCGGCTCATTTCTGTCGGCGTCGGTGTTGGACATAATCGCGCCCCGTGCCGGCGCCCGGGCCGCGCAGCGATTGATCATGCTGGGCATCGCAGCAGCGGTACCCACAGCCGTCACTGGATTCAGCGACTGGGCCGACACCGAGCTGTCCGACGAAGGAGTCCGCCGCGTCGGTTTGGTACACGCGCAAGCGAACGTCTCCGCGTTGCTGCTCTACTCTGCGTCGCTCATCGCCCGTTGGCGCGGTGCGCGAGCAAAAGGTCGGCTACTCGCCCTGGCCGGCGTCGGCGTTCTCGGCGGCAGCGGCTACTTGGGCGGCCACATGGCCTACGTGCGCGGTGTCGGCGTCAACCAAACCGCGTTCGACAGTGGCCCGCAGGATTGGACCGCCGTAGGAACCGGAGCCGACCTGGCGGATGGGAAAGTGCGGTCCGCCGACGCGGACGGCACACCGGTGATGCTGGCTCGCTACGACGGACGGGTCTATGCGATCCACGACCGCTGCGGGCACCGCGGCTGCATGCTCAGCGACGGCGACCTCGACGGCCACGTCATTACCTGCTCGTGTCACGGCTCCCAATTCGATATTCGTGACGGCACCCTACTTCGCGGCCCGGCAACCGTCAGCCAGCCCGCGTTCGATGCCCGCGACGCCGGCGGTCAGATCGAGGTACGCAGCGTCACCCGCGGCTAAGCGGCTAGCGCGACATGCGGGCGCCGGCCGCAACGTTGCTTCAGCTCACCTCGCCGCGGTGCGGAACCTGTCCCGGTAGGTCTTGGGTGAGACGCCCAGATGGGCGGTGAATACCCGCCTGAGCGTTTCCGGGCTGCCGAAGCCGGCCAGGCGTGCGGTGTCGGCGACGCTGCGGCCGGCATCCAGCGCCGCCCGCGCAGCGTCAATGCGTACCATTTCCACGTAGCGGGCCGGTGTAGTCCCAAGCTCGGCCTGAAACAGCCGTGTGAGCTGCCGCGTACTCAACGATGCCTGGGCGGCAAGGCTTTTCACGCTGTGGTCTGCCCCGGGATTAGCCGCGATCACGTCGGTGACCGGGCGCAAGGCCGACTGCGGTGGTGGATCGTTTTCGACGAGCACCGAGAATTGTGATTGCCCACCTGCGCGTTTCAGATAGACCACCAGTGACCGCGCCACCTCACGGACCAACTTGGTTCCGTAGTCCTGTTCGACGAGGGCCAGTGCCAGGTCGATACCCGCCGAGACCCCGGCCGAGGTAAAGACATTGCCGTCGCGGACGAAAATCGCGTCCGGCTCGACCGCGATATCGGGGAATGCTCGGGCAAACAACCGGGCATCTCGCCAATGTGTGGTGGCGCGCTTGCCGCTGAGCAGGCCGGCCTGGGCGAGGATGAACGAGCCGGTGCAAATTGACGCCAGGCGCCGGGTTCTGGTGGGTACGGACTTGACCGCGTCGATCAGCGCCGGATCAATCGGCTGTCCGACCAGGTTGTCGCCACCGGCGACCAAGACCGTATCGGCGGACTCGATTGACGAAATAGGTTGCGTTACAGCCAAACCCGTTCCGATCGTCGTCGTCACATCGCGGCCGTCGACTGATGCGATCTCGATCCGGTAGTTGGCACCGAACCGGTTGGCCTCGACGAAAACCTCGGCCGGACCGGCGACGTCCAACAGCGTCACACCGTCGAAGACGACGATCGCTATCACGCGCGGACTGGCACCGGTATCGGCCACCGGACCATTGTCTCGCACTTTGTGCAGAAGATGACTTATCGGGCGAAAGGCAGCGGCCCGAGCAGCACGGGCTGACGAGGACCGCTTCGGTTAATCCAACGGCTTCGATGTAATGTGCATCGCACCGGTTATCCGAGATTCTCAACATCACAGTGATAGCGGGACTTCGGCACGCCGGGCGGCTAAGCGACACCACCACAGAATCGAGGATCCATGGGTGAATTCGATCCGATCAATGGCGAAGCGCAAGTGATTGTCGATGTCGCCGAAGCGGCGATGCACATGTATCGGGCCGCGATCGATTCTTTGCCCTTTCCGGAGGACAAGAAGTTCCAGAAGCGGGCCGACATCGTTCTTTCCGGGCTTCGAAAACTGCGCGCGGCATTAACCGACGCAGCGAGCCACAGCAGGTCGACGTCCGCGGTCATCGTGGCCCTCAGCGAAGTCCGGCGCCGCTACGACGATCTGATGGCCCGGGCGGCGGCAGCATCTGGATCGAGTTTGGGTCAACAGCTATATGCCGCCCGCATTCGGGCCAAGTTGTCGGCTCTGGAGGTAGCAAACGGTGTGGGGCTTCGCCCCGATCTTCCCGACGCCCTGGAGGCCGGTGCAGCGCCGACCGACTCCGAAGCGGAGAAGATCCGGGAGCTAATCGCGACCCTGCGCGCGATAACCGGCCCCGACGACCTCGAGGAGCCCCAGCCGAGCGAGGCGCAGTTGAACGGGTGGGACGAATCGCTGGCCATCAACGGCGCAGGCCAAGAGGCCGACGCGGCAGCCACCTGAGCTCGGGCGCCGGCCAGGTCCAAGCGTGGCGGATCATGGCGTTATGGCCGGCGACGAGCTCGACGAACTCTATTGGGTCGAACCGGACCGGTTCACGGCCTTGCGCACCAAGCTGTCGTCGGCAGCCAAGCAGCGTGGCGACACCACAGCCGCACGACGAATCTCGGCGAATCGCAAACCGACGACCGCCGCGTGGGTGGTCAATCGGCTTGCCCTTCGTCACCCGGAAACCAAACAGCGCCTCGCCGATCTTGGCGACCGGCTGCGCGCCGCACATGCCGCAATGGACGGCGAGCTCATCCGCGAGTTGTCGGGGGAGCAACGCAGGCTCGTCGACGGGCTCGCACGAAGGGCCTTTGAGGCCGCCGGTCTGAAGAACCCGTCGGCGGCCGTGCATGACGACGTCACCGCGACGCTTCAGGCGGCTGTCGCAGACCCTGACGTGACGGCGAGACTGGGTCGGCTGGCCAAGGCGGAAAGCTGGTCTGGTTTCGCCGACTTCGGCGAGGCAGCGCCACTTGTCACGGTCGATCGGCGCGACAAAAAGAAAGCACAGCAGACGGCGCCGCCGCGGGCCAAGGATGAGGCTGAGACCGAGCGAGACAAACTGCGGGCAGCGATAGCCGCAGCAGAGCGGGCCAGAGCCGAAGCCGACGATGCGCTGTCCGAGCGACAAGGCGAGCTGGCCGCGGCGCGGTTGCGTCATGACCAAGCCTTCAGCCGACTGCGTGAGGCCGAACGTGCGCTCGCGGCCGCCGAGAACGCCTATGACAAGGCCAAGCAAGCCAGCCGCGACGCCGCGAAGTTGGTGAAGGAAGCCAAAGCGCGGCTGCAGCGGGTGCGCCGTTAGGGTGTCGCGCGCTGGCCGACGCCGGTGGCGACTTCCTTTTCCCGGATCTTGCCGCCAGCGCTCGGGTCCAGTGGCGGCGTGTTCATCCCGCCGCGATGCCGCAGCCCGTCGAGAAATTCGCGAATGGCATCCAGCGACGTCCGCGACGGATTCCATTGCATTTCGCTGCGGGCCCGCGCCGTGTCCATGATGGGCAGGCTCAACGCGAGGTCGACGAGTGTCGGGCTGGCCGGCAGCAAATGCAACCGCCATGCCGCGGCGACGGCCGCCCGGATGGGACGCAACGGCAGCTTGACCGGCCGCGCGCCGAGAAGCTCGCCAAGGGTATGCGGATCGAGCACCGGATCGGCC
>NZ_DASRBZ010000632.1:0-3577 GCF_035653355.1 Mycobacterium sp.
ATCGCCGCGGCCACCGCCGAGATCACCGCCGGGAGCGAACACGTCGCCGGTTCCGGTGATCAGCAGCCCCGCCAAATCCGGGTCGGCATTGACCCGGGTTATCGCGTAGCGGATGCCGAAGTACATCGCCGGTGTCATGGCGTTGCGTGCGTGCGGGCGGTCCAGCGTAACGATCGCGAACGGGCCCTCTCGCGTGAAGCGCAAATACTTCGTTCCGAGCCAGTCCCCTTCAGGTGGGCGTGGGCTGCTGTCGTCGGCGCTCGGCATGAAGAGACGTTAGCTCAGTCGACCGCGACCGCGCCGTCGATGGCATCGCTGAGCGGAGCGCAGTCACCGGCTCCGGGCACCAGCGTGGCCAACGCTCCTGCGGCGCAGGCGCGCCGAAGCGCATGCTCGACGTCACCGGTCCAGCTGGCGGCCAGTACCCCGGCGAACACGTCGCCGGCTCCGGTCGTATCGACGGGCTTCATCGTCGGTGCGCCGACGCTGAATTCGCCGCGCTCACCGACATAGGAAGCACCGCGTGCTGCCCGGGTGATGACGAGATGCGAGACCGGCCAATGCCACTGCGCTGCCTCGGATTCGTTGGCGACGACCACGTCGGCCAGCCCGGCAAGCTCGGCTAGGTCCGCGGCCGGTGGTGAGGCGTTGACCATGACGATGGCCCCGGCTGTGCGCGCTTCCCGGGCGGCGACCACGGCGGTGGGCACCGGGATCTCCAACTGCACCAACAACACATCGCAATCGGCGACGATGGTCCGCACATGTGACGCCTCCAGCGTCAGCCGGCCATTGGCGCCGGGCGCGACGGCGATCGCGTTCTCCCCGGCAGGATCCACCAAGATGACCGCGTTGCCGCTGCGACCAGGCAACGTGATCAGCCCGTCGGTGCCCACACCGTTGGCGTCCAGATGACCGCGCAGCTGTGCAGCCACCGTGTCGTCGCCCACCGCACCGACAAAGTCGACGTGTGCGCCTGCCCGCGCCGCGGCCACCGCTTGATTTGCGCCTTTACCGCCGGGCTGCGACCGCGCCGACGCCGCCAGCACGGTCTCGCCAGGACGGGGCAAAGCGTCAACCTCGAACACGGTATCCAGATTCACACTGCCCACCACGCACACGCGTGTCATTGCGCCGACGTTAGGAAGTCGCGGCCGGTTATACAACGAGGTGCGGACGACCTGCGGCTAGTCTGTTGCGTGATCCGTGCCTCCTAGCTGCGTCAGCGGACGCAGCCGATTGACCCCGCAGCAGCGAACACCACCGGACGGGGAACACGCGCCGGGCAATTTCCCATCCGGCTGCCGCAATTCCAGGTGTGAATGCCAATTGCGTCATTCACGCCGGTACCGAAAGCGGGCATGCGACGATATGCGGTGATGCGTCGATACCGGCAAACGTCAGGGTGACTCGTTTGGGTCCGCACGTTAGGAGCGATGGATGAGTTGGACGATGACTTCGGGAGTCCGCGGCGCGATAACGAGAACGGCCCTGGCCGTAGCACTTGTTGGAATGGCCGCGATGGCTGCGACCGTTTCGGCGAACGCATCGCCCGGCTTCACAGGCATGCCCGATAGGCTCGCTCCGCTCGATGATCCCAATCCTGGCGTTCCCACCAATCCGGATGATCCCAATTGCGTGGCCATGCCTGAATCAGCGCAATGCCAGGGCGGCCCTTATTCCGTGGTTCCCAACGGTCCGGCGGATCCCACCTGCGCCGGGATGCCCAATAACCCGGTGTGCGCGGGTGGGCCGTACGCTCCGCCTGCGCCAGCGTCGACTGCGGGCGCTCCCACCGGCCCGTTGGACCCCGCATGCATGACCATGCCAGCCGACGCGGCGTGCGCGGGAAGCCCGTACGCTCCGCCACCGCCGCCTGCGGCCCCGCCACCACCGGCAACGGCGGCGGACGCGCCGATATCGCCACCGGCGGCGGACGCGCCGATATCGCCACCGCCGGCGGAAGCGCCGATTTCGCCACCGCCGTTAGATCCAGCTGGCGGGATGCCTCATGAAGGGCCGATCGGCGGTATGCCGCACATAGGCGGCGGTATGCCCCACGTCGGTGGCGGGCGGATATAACTTCCGCGACCACATCACGTAGGGCGGGAAAGTGACATCTGGTCGGTGGGCGCCGCCCCTGCAAGCCGGGCAGTGCGGGGCTGCGCAGCTCGGGAAGATGCCCACGATCTTCGGCTTTTCGGGCGCAGTGAAACCGCTGCTCAAGCTAACATCACCCGATGCCTGCAGCCGACCTCGTCGTCACCGGGACCGTCCTTACCGTCAATCCCGGGCAGCCCACGGCCGAGGCGATCGCGGTGTCCGGCGGCCGCATTATCGCGGTCGGCGCGCGGGCCGAGGTCGAGGCGTGGATCGGGCCGCACACTGAAGTCGTCGATATCGGCGACGGCTGTCTGCTGCCCGGCCTGATCGAGGCGCACGGCCACCCGCTAATGGAGGCCATCGTGCTGTCCGACCGGATGGTCGACATCCGACCGGTCACCTTGCCTGATGCCGATGCGGTGGTCACCGCGATCGCCGATGAGGTCGCTGCTCGCGGCGCCGATGGTGCCTACCTGAACGGCTGGGATCCGCTGCTGCAGTCTGGTTTGCCGGAGCCGACGCTCTACTGGCTCGACAGCATAGCGCCGCAGGTGTACACAGGATGACCTCGCCGGCCGCCGAGACACCCATGCAGGTGTCGGGTCTGGCGGCCACCATGACGGTGATCGCCATGGGACTGGGCTACAGCATCACCGCGGCCGACCCGACGATCTTGTCCGCCAACATATCCGAAGTGCGTGCCGGACTGGGCATGTCGCCCAGCACGGCCAGCTTCGTCGCCAGCCTGGCCACCCTGACGCTGGCAGCGGCGGTGCTCGGCGCGGGTGCGCTCGGCGACCTGTACGGCATGGCGCGCATGTTCACCGGCGGTCTGCTCGGTGCGATCGGGTTCGGTGTGCTAGCCGCGTCCGCGCCGACCGGAGCGGTGCTCATCGCGGCCCGCGCCGGATCCGGGGTAGCTTTCGCATTCCTGTTGGGCCTGTCGCTGGCCATCATCAACGCTGTATTCCCCCCGCAGCGGCGCGCCGCCGCGATCGCGTTCTACCTCGGTGCCGGCTTCGCCCTCACCACACCGATGCCCGCCCTGGGCAGCCTGCTCGCCGAACACGCAGGCTGGCGCACCGGCTTCCTGGTGGCTCCCGTCGCGGCGGTCATCGCGCTGGTGATCCACCTGCGTTTCGTGCCCGAGACACCGCGCGCACCCGGCCGGCTCGACGTGCCCGGCCTGACGCTCGTTGCGGTTGCGCTCCTCGCCCTTGTGTACGGCATCTCCCAGTTGCAGCGGGGACTGCACTCCGGTCCCGTGATTGCCATCGCCATCGGAGTTGTTGCGGGCGCGGGGTTTTTGATGCGCGAGTGCTCCACCTCCGACCCGGCGTTGGACCTTCGCCTATTCCGATCCGGCCGGTTCAACGCCGCAGTCACCGCAGGGGTGGCGTTCAACTTCCTCACCGGCGGTTCAACCATCTTGTTCGCCTACTACCTAGTCATCGTGCGCGGCCAGTCACCTGCA
>NZ_DASRBZ010000633.1:0-7238 GCF_035653355.1 Mycobacterium sp.
GTGCTTGCGGGCGTATTTACCCGCGCTGCAGGCCGGCGAGCCCACAGCCGGTAGGTCTTCGGCGAAACCGGCGAATGTGTATCCGGCGGCGAGTAGTTCCGAACCGAGGTTGGGTGCGGCGCCGGCGTCGACGGGGCAACGGTTTTCCTTCAACCCGAACATGTTGCCGGCGAACAGCGCCAAATAATTGGGCTCGCTCGGGTGCGTTTCGGCGAAGGACTGCGTCATCGTTGCGCCCTTGGCGGCAAGGGAGTTGAGAAATGGAGCCGACTTGTTGCCGATGATGTTGGCGTGCGAGCGGTTCTCCTCCACTACGATCACCACGTGTGCTGGCGTCGGGATAGCAGCCGCCGCAAAGTTCACCGGAGCCGTTGTGCCGGTTAAATGTGCCGGCAAGGACGTGACCGCGGCGAAGACGGCCAAAACGCCGACGAGCGAGACGGTTTGCCCCTTGCCTTTTCGGCACGCCCGGCGTCGCATGCGGCGAGTATAAGTGCGCTATAGCGTGCCGCCGGGTATGGACGCGCCCATATGTGGCATGAGAATGAATCGCATCCGGAGGTTCCTAATCACGACGGCGGATTTGACTGAGCCGCGTGTTCACCGCCACTTACGTGGCTGGGCCGCCGCGGGGGCTGCTGATGCGACCGAGCGGCTAGCTGCCCCAAATCTCGGTAATTGCCCCCGCATTCGCCGCGTGGCCGGTCTTGGGTAGCCCGTACATCTGCTCCAGCGTGGACAGCAAGTTGTAGTGATTGATCTTCTGGTTGTACGTTCCGGGCTTGACGTTGGCGCCGTAGAAAATCATCGGGATGTGGTTGGGGAAGAAGTAATCATTGCTTTCGTCCCACGTCACGATCAGCAGGCTGTTGTTGGCCTTCGCCCATTCGGCATAAGACGACAGATGCTGCTGCAGCCAAGTGTCGGCTTGAGCTACCGATCCGTTGTGCATGTCGTTGTCGAGATTGGGAATGACGAACGAAACGGTCGGCAGGCTGGCGTAATTGGCGGGAGCAGGAAATGCCGAGAACGGTACCGAGTCGGTTCCCGGGACGTTGCTGAAGTTGACCCACGGCGCGTGGACACGCTCATACTTCCCCGATGTGCACACCGTAGAGCCTACGGACGGCAGGTCTTCGGCAAAACCGGTGAATGTTCGTCCGGCGGCGAGCAATTCAGCGCCCAGGTTGGGCGTGTTGCCTTCGTTGACCGGGCAGAAGTCCCATATGAGGTCGAATGTGCGCCCGGCGAATAACGCCATGTAGTTCGGTTCGCTCGGATGTGTTTCCGCAAAAGATTGCGTCATATTCGCGCCATTAGCGGCCAGTGAATTGATGTACGGGGCCGACGCGTTGCCCATGACGTCGTCGGGGTCGCGGTTTTCCTCCATGACGATGATGACGTGCGCGGGGGTCGGTATGGTGGCCGCCGTGATGTCCACGGGCGGGGCCACTTTGTCGACATGCGCTGGTATGTAGAGAATTAGCGCGCCGACCAACGCCGATGCGCCGCACAGTCCGGCGATTCGATATCCCATGGATTTACGCGATCCGGGACCGATCACACCGGGAAGTATAGAAACCGGTTCGAACATCCCGCTTAATGGCGGTCGGCGTGTCAACTCCATAAATCATCAAAGGCGAGAACGCATTTCAAGATCAAATGGACGATCCAATGGAAGCTCGTTTATGCGCCGGCGAGAAGCTGCCGCCGGCAATCGCGGGTGACGTTTTGCTCTGCATTTGCTGCAGCGGCATTCACGCGGTCAGACAAGGCGAGTAACCAGGTTTTCTGCTGGCCATTTCGACCTGGTCATCGCCCGGCTAGGGTCAACGTTTGTGGAAGTGCACGTCGTTGACCATCCGCTGGCCGCCGCGCGGCTCACTGCATTGCGCGACGAACGCACCGATAACGCCGCGTTCCGTGCGGCGCTGCGCGACCTGACGCTGATGCTGGTCTACGAGGCCACCCGCGACGCGCCCAGCGAGAAGGTTAATGTGCGCACCCCACTCGCCGAGACCATCGGGCTGCGGCTGGCCAAACCACCGTTGCTGGTGCCGGTACTGCGGGCAGGGCTCGGCATGGTCGATCAAGCACACGCGCTGATACCGGAGGCCCCGGTGGGATTCGTCGGGATTGTTCGCGACGAGGAAACCCACCGGCCGGTGCCATATCTGGAGTCGCTGCCCGACGACCTGAGCGCCCAGCCGGTAATGGTGCTCGATCCCATGCTGGCAACTGGCGGCTCGATGACCCACACCATCGGGTTGCTCCTGCGCCGCGGCGCAACAGACATCACCGTGCTGTGCGTAGTCGCTGCACCGGAAGGGCTGGCGGCGCTGGAGAAAGCAGCCCCCGAGGTGCGTTTGTACACCGCGGCTATCGACGACCAGCTCAACGAGATCGCCTACATCGTCCCAGGGCTCGGCGACGCGGGTGATCGCCAGTTCGGGCCACGGTGAGCTACCAGCGCTGCACCAAGGCGACGAGTTCGTCGCGTAGCGCGCCGGCCTGCTCACGAGCCCGCCGAAGATCCTGGCCCGCCGGGCAGCCGGCCTCGAGGTAGAACTTCAGCTTGGGTTCCGTGCCGGACGGTCGCACCACGACCCGGGCCCACAAGTCGGCGTCGCCGCCGGAGAAGACCAGTGCGTCAGTAGGATTGCGTGTGCGCATCAAATCGACTGCCGCGGCTGGGAATCCAGCTAGCCGCGTCGGCGGGTTGGCGCGGAGTCGCTGCATGACGCCGGTTGCCTCGTCGGGCCCGCTTACTTGCCGCTGTACCGCCGCGCCCAGGTGAACCCCGTGACGTCGGGCAAGGTCGTCGAGTGCGTCAAGCACCGAGCGGTCTTGCGCTTTGAGCGCCGCCACCAGATCGCAGGCCAGCACCGCCGCGCTGATGCCGTCCTTGTCGCGCACCGCGGCGGGGTCGACGCAATGCCCGATCGCTTCTTCATAGGCGTAGACCAAGGTGAACCCCGGCATCCCCGCGTCGGCGCGAGCCAGCCACTTGAATCCAGTAAGGGTCTCGACGTGGCGCGCGCCGTAGTGTGCGGCGATCGCCGCCAACATCCGCGACGAAACCACCGTGCTGGCCACCACGGTGGTCTCCGGAGATTCGGTATGCGACAAAATGTAATTACCTAACAGCCAACCGGTTTCATCACCCGACAGCAGCCGCCAACCCTCTGGCGTGGGTATGCCGACCGCGCAGCGATCCGCGTCAGGATCCAACGCGACCGCGATATCGGCGTCGACGTCGCCGGCCAGGCGCAGCAACGCGTCGGTGGCGCCCGGCTCCTCGGGATTAGGGAACGCGACGGTGGGGAAGTCGGGGTCCGGCGCGAATTGCACGCCGACAGTGTGCACTTCACCGAAACCGGCGCGGTGCAGCGTTTCGACGGCCGCCGCGCCGCCGACGCCGTGTAACGGTGTCAACGCCACCCGCACGGATCCTGTCGAGCGCCGCAGGTCCGCGGTGTGCTCGATATAGCGGTCAACGAGGCCGTTGCCGGTGGGTTCGACCGGCGCCCTGCCGACCTGGTCGGCGAACGGCGCAGCGGCCATCGCGGATTCGATCGCAGAATCGGTAGGCGACACGATTTGCAGACCGCCGCCGAAGTACACCTTGTAGCCGTTGTCGCTCGGTGGATTGTGTGACGCGGTGATCTGGACTCCGGCCGCGGCACCGGTGTGCCGCACTGCGAACGCGACCACCGGTGTAGGTACGGCGCCGGCCAACAACTCTACCGAAAACCCTTGAGCTGCAAGCACTTCAGCTGCAGCAACAGCGAAGATCGCCGAGCCATGCCGCGCGTCGCGGCCGACGATCACTCGCGAGCCGGCCAACCCACGGTCCTTGAGTACCTGTGCCACCGCCCAGGTCGCGCGCAACACCACGGCCAGGTTCATCGCGTCGGGCCCACCGCGCAGCGGCCCCCGCAGGCCGGCCGTGCCGAACTTCAGCGGCCGGGCGAACCGCGCGGCGAGCTCGCCAGGGTCGCAGGCGGCGAGTTCGGCGGCCGTCACCGGGTCGGGGTCGTGCGCGATCCACTCCTCGGGCGTCACTAGTGCTCCCGTCAGAGCCGGGCCACCACGCCGGCCAGCAGCGAACCCATCCGGGCCGCCGACGCCGCCCCGGCCTCCACCACCTCGACGTGGCTGAGCGGCGCCCCGGTGATGCCGGCGGCCAGATTCGTCACCAGCGACATCGCCAGTACCTGGGCGCCGGCCGCGCGGGCTGCAATTGTCTCGTGCACCGTCGACATGCCTACCAAGTCGGCACCCAGGGTGCGCAGCATCCGGATTTCGGCTGGCGTCTCGTAGTGCGGCCCCGGCAGGCCCGCATACACCCCTTCGGTCAGAGTCGGGTCGACCTGGCGGGCGAGCTTCCGCAGCCGCGGCGCGTAGGCGTCGACCAGGTCGACGAACTGCGGCCCGACCAGTGGCGAGCGCGCGGTGAGGTTCAGGTGGTCACTGATCAGCACCGGCTGGCCGACCTCCAGATCTGGCCGCAGCCCGCCAGCGGCGTTGGTGAGCACGATCGTCTGCGCCCCGGCGGCGCAGGCGGTGCGCACCGGGTGGACCACGTGCAGAAGGTCATGGCCCTCGTAGGCATGGATACGACCGGCCAGAACCAGCACCCGGTGGCTACCGATGCGCATTGACAGCAGCTGGCCGGTGTGCCCGACCGCGGTCGGCGGGCTGAAACCGGGCAGATCCGCCATGGGCAGCACCGCGGTTGCCGAGCCCAGCGCCGCGACGGCCGGCGCCCACCCCGACCCGAGCACGATCGCCACGTCGTGCGCGGCGACACCGGTGCGCTCGGCGATGACCTGCGCCGCCCGCTTCGCCAGTGCATCGGGATCGGGCGGACCATCGGTCACAGCGGCCGAGCTTAGACTGCGAGCATGCCCACCACCACCGCATTGGATGCCGTCGAAGATGCGGTGCGCCGTCGTGGCGCCGATATCGTCGAGCTCTCCCACGCGATTCACGCCGAGCCGGAGCTGGCATTCGACGAGCACCGCAGCTGCGCAAAAACGCAGAAACTGGTAGCCGAACGAGGTTTCGAGATCACCCCCGGTGTCGCGGGTTTGGACACCGCATTCCGCGCCGAGTTCGGTAGCGGACAACTCGTCGTCGGAGTATGCGCCGAGTACGACGCATTGCCCGGAATCGGGCACGCCTGCGGGCACAACATCATCGCCGCCTCCGCCGTGGGCACCGCGCTGGCGCTGGCCGAGGTGGCCGACGACCTGGGGTTGACAGTCGCGCTGCTCGGCACCCCGGCCGAGGAGTCCGGCGGCGGCAAAGCGCTGATGCTGCAGGCGGGCGTGTTCGACGATGTTGCGGCCGCGGTGATGCTGCATCCAGGGCCGGCGGACATCGCGGCGGCCCGGTCGCTGGCATTGGCAGAGGTCAGCGTCCGCTACCGGGGCCGGGAATCCCACGCCGCCGTCGCTCCCTACCTCGGAATCAACGCGGCCGACGCCGTGACCGTCGCGCAGGTAGCCATCGGACTGCTGCGACAGCAGCTGGCGCCCGGGCAGCAGGTGCACGGCATCGTCACCGACGGCGGCCAGGCAGTCAACGTCATCCCCGCTCAGGCCAGCCTGCTGTATGCGATGCGGGCGCTCGACTCGGAGTCGCTGCGCGAACTGCAGGGCAGGATGCTCTCCTGTTTTGCCGCCGGCGCGCTGGCGACCGGATGCGAACACGAAATCGACGACATGGCACCGCCCTACGCGGAGCTGAAGCCCGACCCGTGGCTGGCCGAGGCGTGCCGGGAGGAGATGCGCCGACTCGGACGCGAGGCACTTCCCGTCGAAATTGAGGCAAGCCTGCCGCTAGGCAGCACCGATATGGGCAACGTGACCCAGGTGCTGCCGGGCATTCATCCGGTGATCGGCATCGACGCCGGCGGCGCTACCGTGCATCAGGCCGCGTTCGCCGACGCCGCCGTCCGGCCCAGCGCCGACCGCGCGGTTGTGGAAGGCGCAACCATGTTGGCCCGCACGGTAGTTCGCCTCGCCGAAACCCCGGCCCAACGGGACCGGGTGCTGGAGGCACGTGAGCAGCGGGCGGCGTCGTGAGCCTCGTCGACAGCGCCGAGTCCTGGTTGGCCGCCCACCACGACGAGCTGATCGAGTGGCGGCGCCACATCCACCGCTACCCCGAGCTGGGCCGCCAGGAGTTCGCCACCACCCAGTTCGTCGCCGAGCGGTTGGCCGACGCCGGACTCAACCCCAAGGTACTGCCGGGCGGGACGGGCTTGACCTGCGACTTCGGCCCCGAGCACGAGCCACGGATCGCGTTGCGCGCCGACATGGATGCGCTGCCGATGGCCGAGCGCACGGGAGCGCCGTACTCCTCGACGATGCCCAACGTCGCGCACGCCTGCGGTCACGACGCGCACACCGCCATCCTGCTCGGCACCGCGCTGGCCTTGGCGTCGGCGCCCGAATTGCCGGTCGGGGTGCGTCTGATCTTTCAGGCAGCCGAAGAGCTGATGCCGGGCGGCGCGATCGACGCGATCGCGGCGGGAGTGCTGACCGGGGTCACGCGGATATTCGCGTTGCACTGCGACCCCCGCCTTGCCGTCGGCAAGGTGGCGGTGAAGCAGGGACCCATCACGTCGGCCGCCGATCGGCTAGAGATCACCCTGTATTCGCCGGGCGGGCATACCTCCCGGCCGCACCTGACCGCTGACCTGGTCTACGGGCTCGGCACCTTGATCACCGGGGTGCCCGGTGTGCTGTCGCGGCGCATCGACCCCCGCAAGAGCACTGTCTTGGTGTGGGGCGCGGTCAACGCCGGCGCAGCGGCCAACGCCATCCCCCAGACTGGTGTGCTGGCCGGAACCGTGCGCACCGCTAGCCGCGAAACCTGGCAAAGCCTCGAGGGCATCATCCGCCAGGCGGTGTCCGCACTGCTGTCGCCGCTGGAGATAGTCCACACGATGCAGTATCACCGCGGTGTGCCGCCGGTGGTCAACGAGGAGATCTCGACGCGCATCCTCACTCACGCCATCGAAGCCGTCGGCCCGGATGTCCTGGCCGACACCCGCCAGTCCGGCGGCGGCGAAGACTTCTCCTGGTATCTGGAGGAAGTTCCCGGCGCGATGGCGCGGCTCGGTGTCTGGTCGGGCCGTGGCCCGCAGCTCGACCTGCATCAGCCGACGTTCGATCTCGACGAGCGGGCCCTGGCGATCGGGGTGCGGGTGATGGTCAATATCGTCG
>NZ_DASRBZ010000634.1:0-2350 GCF_035653355.1 Mycobacterium sp.
CCGGATCGCAAGTCGGCTGGTCGCAGCGGTTTTGATCGGCCGCGACCGCACCGAATTTGCCGACGCGTTATCGCGACACGCGCCCGATGTCCCCGTCGTCCACGTAGTGACAGGCGAGGATGCTGATGTGCATGCGACAAATGAGACTGCTGTTACTTCTGTGGCACCACATGTCACGGGCCAGAGCCTCGGCGCCCGGGTGATGGCCGCCGCCGTCGCCGCAGCTCGCGACCTCGCCCGGCCCGGAGACACAGTCCTGCTGGCGCCAGCGGGCGCGTCGTTCGACCAGTTCAGCGATTACGCCGAGCGCGGCGAGGCGTTCGCCGCCGCCGTGCGCGCCGCGAGCCGGTAGGCGATGAGCAGCCTGCTGGCCCGGTGGCGGCACCGGGGCAACGAGTCACAAGCCGGGAGCGAACCAGACCAGGACGAGGTGCAGGCGTCGCCCTCCGACGATGAGGCCACGGAGGCCAGCCAGCCGCGAGCTGTGGTGGCCCCGCCGACGGGCGGCCCGCGCACCCGGTTCGGCGCCTGGCTGGGCCGGCCGATGACGTCGTTCCACCTGATCATCGCGGTCGCCGCGCTGCTGACCACCATGGGCTTGATCATGGTGTTGTCGGCATCTGGAGTGCGTTCCTATGACGACGACGGGTCGGCCTGGGTCATCTTCGGCCGCCAGGTGTTGTGGACCGTCATCGGGCTCGTGGCGTGCTATCTGGCGCTACGGGTGCCGGTGTGGTTCATGCGGCGCATGGCTTTCTCCAGCTACGCGCTGACGGTCGTGTTGCTGGTGTTGGTGCTGGTCCCCGGGATAGGTCACTACGCCAACGGTTCCCGCGGCTGGTTCGTGGTGGCGGGGTTCTCGATGCAGCCCTCGGAGCTGACCAAAATCGCCTTCGCGATCTGGGGAGCGCACCTGTTGGCCGCCCGTCGCATGGAGCGGGCCTCGCTGCGAGAGATGCTCATTCCGCTGGTGCCGGCCGCCGTCATCGCGCTGGCGTTGATCGTGGCCCAGCCCGACCTGGGGCAGACGGTGTCGATGGGCATTATCTTGCTGGCCCTGCTGTGGTACGCCGGCCTGCCGCTGCGGGTATTTGTGAGTTCGCTGTTCGCGGTTATCGTCTCCGGCGCGATCCTGGCGGTTTCGGAAGGGTACCGTTCCGACCGGGTGAGGTCGTGGCTGAATCCAGGGCAGGATCCCCAGGACTCCGGATACCAGGCCCGCCAGGCGAAGTTCGCGCTGGCCAACGGCGGCATCTTCGGTCACGGCCTCGGGCAGGGCACCGCGAAATGGAACTATCTGCCCAACGCCCACAACGACTTCATCTTCGCGATCATCGGTGAGGAACTCGGCTTCGTCGGTGCATTCGGGCTGCTCGCGCTTTTCGGACTGTTCGCCTACACCGGGATGCGGATCGCGCGCCGATCAGCCGACCCGTTCCTGCGGCTGCTCACCGCTACCACCACGATGTGGGTGATCGGCCAGGTGTTCATCAACGTCGGCTATGTGATCGGGCTGCTTCCCGTCACCGGGATTCAGCTGCCGCTTATCTCTGCCGGTGGAACATCAACGGCCACAACGCTTCTCATGATCGGTGTGATGGCTAACGCGGCGCGTCACGAACCGGAGGCGGTGGCTGCGCTGCGGGCCGGGCGCGACGACCGGATGAACCGGCTGCTGCGGCTGCCGCTGCCCCAGCCGTACGCACCAACCAGGACCGAGGCCCTGCGCGATCGGCTGCGGGCCCGTCCGCAACCGGCCAAGCAGCACCGCAAGTCCGACCGCACGTCCTCGGCGTCTCGGGCGGCGCGATCAGCCAAAGGCCGTGCGGCCGATCGGCCGGCGCGCCGATCGGGGCATCATGGAGGGCGTCAACGCCACGGCGGCCAGCGTCAGCCGCGCAGCGGGCGGGCTCGCGCACTGGAAGGTCAGCGTTATTGAAAGACTCGGTCACACAGTCAGCCGGAGAGGCCTCCTTGTCAGTCGTCCTCGCCGGCGGCGGCACGGCCGGTCATGTCGAACCGGCCATGGCCGTCGCCGACGCGTTGACCGCATTGGATCCCCGGGTGCGAGTCACCGCCTTGGGCACCGCCCGCGGGTTGGAGACCAGGCTGGTGCCCGAGCGGGGTTACCCACTTGAGCTGATCACCCCCGTACCGTTGCCGCGTAAGCTCAGCGCCGACCTGGCCCGGCTGCCGCCGCGGATATGGCGAGCGGTCCTGGAGACCCGGACGGTGCTCGACAAGGTCGACGCCGACGCCGTGGTCGGGTTCGGCGGCTACGTCGCGCTGCCGGCGTATTTGGCCGCCCGCGGCATACCGGGTCGTCGGCGCCGCGTACCGGTGGTGATCC
>NZ_DASRBZ010000635.1:0-2755 GCF_035653355.1 Mycobacterium sp.
GTCGACCTCGTCGCCCGCGGCCTTGAACGGCGCTATTCCCACCAACTGCCCAGCAATCAACAGCAACGAGTCGCAC
This sequence comes from Mycobacterium sp., assembly GCF_035653355.1. Classification (GTDB taxonomy): domain Bacteria; phylum Actinomycetota; class Actinomycetes; order Mycobacteriales; family Mycobacteriaceae; genus Mycobacterium. The sequence continues at coordinate 77 of NZ_DASRBZ010000635.1, forward strand.
TTGTCCGGGCCCTCGCCATCCGCTCCAAGGTCATCCTCCTCGACGAACCATTCAGTTCCCTCGACGCATCCCTGCGCGACACCGTGCGCCGAGCCGTCAGCCGCGTGCTTCACAAACTTCGGCAAGGCCAAAATTTTGCCCGCCGACGTTCAGGCCGACCGTGCCCATTGTGTACTCGGTGCCATTACCGTCCACAACAACAAGTCTCCAGTGCGAGTGGCGTGGCTGGGTCGGCGGCTGTTTGGCTAGGGGTTTGACCTGATCAGCGTGTGCTTTTGCTGCTGCCGTTGGCCATCACTCGGCGGTGGCTGTGGTTGCGGCGTTCGTCGCGATCGGTTTTCCATGTCCAGCCCGGGATGGTCTTCAAAACAGCGCGTTGCGGGCAGGAAGAGCGCCGGCGACGTGGGCGGCGCACTGGGCAGCGGACCAGGCGCCGATGCGAAGGCGGTCGATGGGCGGTATCGCCGACGGGCCGCCGCGTTGCCTCTGCGCGACTACGCCTTGACCGGCCACGCACCCTCAACGCCCCATCCCCAGATACCCCGCAGCCGCGCAAACCTCTTTGACTTCCTCTAACAACGACTCAAAGAATCACCAGCGAGCCTTGACTGCGTTGCCACGAACACCAAAAAAGCCGCGCACGTGCATATGCAGCGGAAAAATACCGTTCGTCATGTTTCGTTGACAACTGGCCGTATAGCCAGCTAATATGGCCGGCCCCACAACCCCAAAAGGAGACATGTCAGATTCGCGCGCGGAAACACCGCCCACGAAGTCTGGCGACTAATTCGATGAGTAATCCCAGATCAGCCGAAAAGACGGCCGCAGTTGCCGCCGTGCTGGCTAAACTCGCTATTCGCCCCGGAGAACGGGTGCTCATCATGCTGCCGGACGGTTCCGGCTTCGCCGAGGCATTCGCCGGCACCATCAAATATGGAGCGGTGCCACTACCAGTTAATCCATTACTCTTCGCCCATGACATTCTGACAGCCGCCGCCGAGTCGGGTGCGCGACTACTGCTGGCTTCAGCGGATCAAATTCAAACTCTCGCCGATATGGGTGCGGAGCCACCGGTCCTGATCGACGGACCCCAGAGGCCATGGGCAGCGGCGCTGCCCTTGTGCTCGTTAAGTAAAACGGTGCTCCCATCAAGACTGAAGAACCGCGCGAGCAACCACCCCGACACAAGAGCGATCTGGCGCACCGGATTCCGAATCGCAACCCTAGCTCTGATACCAGACCAAGCAGCGTGTCCGACACGGCCTGCAGGCCCACCAATCGTCCGCATGCTACCCGACTAAAGCCAAGGACTCTTACCGTACATGCCTCGCACCGGCGCTGCGCCGTCAGCAACTGCGCCCAACCGGTGCTGATCGAGCAGGTGATGAGCACCCAGACGTTCGTTTTCCTTGCCGCGTTCAATGCTGCCTTCGACGGTTTAGATCAGCTCGCCGAGGCGATCTGCACGCATTTCCAGCAACATCCCGACTGCGCGGTGATCACCAGTTTCCCGGCCTGGCCGAGGTCACCTGAGCCTGCATCCTTACCGAAGTCGGCGACGACCGCTCCGCTTCGCCGACGTCCGGGCACTCAGGTCTACGCCGGCTCAGCCCGCATCACCCGCGCTTCCGGAGCCAGCCACGTCATCACCACCGCCGGATCGAAAACGACCGCATCGCCGCTACGCCTGAGCGTTCATGGTCATGACCAACGCACCCGAAGCCCGAGCCCACTACCAGCCCCGCAAAACCCCACTGCGCCGCGCGACGCACCTGTTTAAGGCGCATGCTCGTCAGCTATAGCACTGCCTACAAACCGGTCAGAACTACGAACTGATCAAGACATTCGGCCACACCGCCGGCCAGGCCAAACAGATTGCCTCGGGAGTCCTTGGCCGTCCGGGAGCGGACCGACGAAACAACCTGTGCCTTGGAGCTGAGCAGCTTGCCTGTAACTCGATTCCAGGATCGGTACCGGGTTGGGCGGCCGGGCTCTTGTGAGCAGCTTCGAGTCCGTGGCCCCGTCCAACTTCGCGCAACTCGATATCAGCAACGCCTCGCGGCGCGTGCAGTTGACGCGGCATGCAGATGCAGGTCCGGCCCGGACTCCCAGGCGGCGAGCGAGAACTCGAAGAGGCTGACCAGGCCACCAGAGTCGCGCCACCCGCGCCCGATACTCCTCGATCAGCTCCTGTTACATGCCGAACCGCGCGCGTCGCACGGCTTCCACCGCCGCATCCGGCCCACTCACCTCGACCTGTGCCGCGACCTGCCGACCGAAGAGGTAGAGCAGCACTTCGCCTGGAGATCCGGCGATGCGGGCAGTAGGTTCCCCCAGCCGTGCTCGAACGGTCTTAGCAGTCCCCGCCCACTGAAGCTCCAGACCTGCGCCGTGCAGTCGCCGCGCGAGAAACCAGGGCGCCAGACTGACGTTGCGCCACAGGGCCTCGTCCAGTGCAGGTTCGTTCGTTCGAGGACCACGACCGTCGGCTCTGCGTACGTCCTCGTGGTGGACGAAGAATTCGTTAAGGTTCGCAAACCGGCGTACCCATCCGATGCGGAACAAGCCTGGCGGCGGTCCCGATCGAATCGTCGCAACGAGCCCTGCAAAGTCCCTCAGCGCGAGCGCTCTTCTTCGTCGTTCAGCGAAGCGGCCCCAAGCACCAGGCAGCACAAGCCC
>NZ_DASRBZ010000636.1:0-2463 GCF_035653355.1 Mycobacterium sp.
GCGGATCGATGGTGTTGCGGCGCAAGTTCTCCGCGTCGCAGTTCCTCCCTGATGTCCGCCGCTACAACGCCACCTACGCCAACTACGTGGGCAAGCCGCTGTCGTATGTGCTGGCCACCCCGGAGCGCCCGGACGACGCCGACAACCCGCTGCGGGCGGTGTACGGCAACGAAGGCGCGCCGGGCGACATCGAGCGCTTTGCCCGCCGATTCGGGTGCGTGGTCATCGACGGATTCGGTTCGACCGAAGGCGGGGTGGCGATCAGCCGTACCCCGGACACACCGCCGGGTGCACTGGGGCCCCTGCCCGAAGGCATCGAGATCGTCGACGTCGACACCGGTGAACCGTGTCCGCCGGGCGTGGTCGGTGAACTGGTGAACACCGCCGGGGCCGGTCGTTTCGAGGGTTACTACAACGATCCGGAGGCCAACGCGCAGCGCATGGCCGGCGGCGCCTACCACAGCGGCGACCTCGCCTACCACGACGAGCAGGGATATGTGTACTTCGCGGGCCGGCTCGGTGACTGGTTGCGGGTCGACGGCGAAAATTTGGGCACCGCGCCCATCGAGCGGGTGCTGGCCCGCTACCCCGAAGTGACCGAGGTGGCGGTGTATGCGGTGCCCGATCCTGCCGTCGGCGACCAGGTGACGGCGGCGCTGGTGATGGCGCCGGGCGCGGAATTCGATGCCGACAAGTTCCGCGCGTTTTTGGCCGAGCAGCCGGACCTCGGGCCCAAGCAATGGCCGGCGTATGTGCGGATCTGTACGGCACTGCCGCGGACCGCAACGTTCAAGGTTGTCAAACGCGAGCTCTCGGCCGAGGGTCTCGACTGCGCCGACCCGGTGTGGCAGATTCGGCGGTAGCTTGCCGACGTGGGAGGCGGTGTCGAATGACGAAACGCCAGCCGACAGTCGCGATTGCGGGAGCCGGAATGTCCGGCATTTGCGCGGCAATCACCCTGAAGCGGGCGGGTATCGACGACGTCACGCTATTTGAGAAGGCCGACGAGGTCGGCGGCACCTGGCGGGAGAACACGTATCCCGGCCTGACCTGCGATGTGCCCTCGCGGTTCTACCAGTTCAGCTTTGCGCCGAATCCTAGCTGGAGCCACTTGTTTTCACCCGGGAACGAGATCCAGGAGTACTTCACCGACGTGGCCAAACGAACCGGCGTGTACGAGCGGATCAGGTTCCGTACCGAAGTCGTCAGCGCCCAATTCGATGGGCGAGGTTGGATTGTACGCACCAGCGATGGAAAGGAAACTCGGGTCGATTTCCTGATATCGGCGACCGGTGTGCTGCACCACCCGAAGATTCCGGATATTCAGGGGCTCGGCGACTTCTCGGGTTCGGTGTTTCACTCCGCGCGGTGGGACCACAGCGTCGAGCTGCGGGGCCGCCGGGTCGCGGTGATCGGGACCGGCTCGACAGGAGTGCAGATCGTCAGTCGGCTCGCGGGCATCCCGGCCCGGCTGACACTTTTTCAACGCACCCCGCAGTGGATCATGCCGATGCCCAATCCCCGTTACCCCCGACTGACGCACCGCACCCATCGGGCCTTTCCGTGGCTGAATCATCTTGGCTACCACGGGTACCGGATACCGATGGAGATCTTTTCGGCCGCGTTGGTCAAGCCGGGCTGGCGTCGACGGTTCGTGGCAGCGCTCTGCCGGGCGAACCTGCGCACGGTGCGTGACCCGCAACTGCGCAAGGCCCTGACTCCTAACTACACACCTATGTGCAAGCGGCTGGTGATTTCCGGTGGGTTCTACCGCGCGATGCAGCGCGATGACGTCGAGCTCGTCACTGCTCGGATCGACCACGTCGAATCACGCGGCATCGTCACCGATGACGGAGTTATGCACGAGACCGATGTGATCGTGCTGGCAACCGGATTCGACGCGCACGCCTACATGCGTCCCATGCGGGTGATCGGCCGCGAAGGCCTCCGCCTCGACGATGCCTGGCGCGAAGGACCGCACGCTTTCGAAACCGTTGCCCTGCCTGGGTTTCCGAACTTTTTTATGCTGCTGGGCCCGCACAGCCCGGTCGGCAACTTCCCGTTGACTGCAGTCGCTGAATCGCAGGCCGAGCACATCCTGGGTTGGATAAAGCGTTGGCAGCGTAGTGAGTTCGACACCGTGGAGCCGACGGAAGAGGCAACCCAGGCGTTCAACGCCGCCCTGACGGCGGCCATGTCGGACACTGTGTGGACCACGGGGTGTGACAGCTGGTATCTCGGCAAGAACGGTCTGCCCGAGGTGTGGCCGTTCACACCGGCTCGACACCGTGCCATGCTCGCCAGGCCGAAGCCCGAAAACTACGACTTGCGCGCCGCCGGGCCGGCCACTGAGATCGATTTGGTGTCGAGGTAGCTTTCGATGCCTTCGCGGCCCAACTCCCTACCGTAGCCGCTGCCTTTGACGCCGCCGAACGGGGCGTAGGGGTCCATGGTGTAGCCCTG
>NZ_DASRBZ010000637.1:0-6451 GCF_035653355.1 Mycobacterium sp.
ATGCGATTGTCGACTCGAAACCAGCTAAAAGGGACCATTACCGATGTCGACATCGGCAATGTCATGGCCATCGTGAAGGTTCGGCTCGACGGCGGCGATCAGGTCGTCACGTCGTCAGTCACCAAGGATGCGGCACAGGAGCTGGGCCTGAAGGTGGGCCAGCCCGCGACGGTGTTTATCAAGTCCACCGAAGTGACGATCGGCGTCGACTGAATACCCGGCCACCAGCCTGTGGCATTGAAACCAAATGCGCTGTGCTGGAAGGTCCGACTACCGGTATCCATCTAGGTCTTTCTTCTCAATTGATTGCGCGAGACGTTGGCCCTTGTCGGTGAGCTGCAGCCACGCTGCATACATCCATCGTGCTGGGTCGTCGTAGTGTTTGACGTAGACGTGGGAGATCTTGTGCATCGAATGCTCGAGTGGGCGGTTCCAGGCAGTGAAATGTTCAGGAGAGTGCTCGCTCTCCTGGGGCATGCCTCCCAGCCTGAATAGGCCATCGCTGACCAACGAGCGAATCACCTCCAGGGTTTCGTTCTGTACTTCCGAAGGCGATGCACTCGGATTCTGGTGTCGCACATGCCAATCGACAGCATTGAGATCAAGTACGTTACCGAGGCCGTCGAGGAGTAGTCCATGGCGTACCCTCTCGCGTGACGCAATCATTGCTGTTCACCTCAGTTACGGCGAGTCGTTGTGTCCTTCGCTGCCCTTCAGGTCTCTTTACCGAGAGATCCTTCTTCCCGCGGTTGCCGTGGGTAACCCTACTTTGCATCATTAGTCGCCGGACGCCGGCGAGGTTTTGGTCCTGCCCAGCGTGACCGGCCCGACATAGTCACCAACCAGCGTGCGGTGCCACCACGCCCGGTCCCGCACGAGCTCCCGCCACGTGGTATAGCGGTACTCGTAGAACTGCACCCGCAGATACCGCGGCGGGGAATCGGGGAACGGATTGCGCCGCAGCAGACGCAGCGTCGGCGGGTCGTTCTCCAGCAGCCGCACCAGGAACGGTCCCAACCACCGCTCGCCGTACAGAGGCGAGATCGCAGCAAACCACATGAGCCAGTCCAGCCGAAGATGGTAGGGCGCCCATTGAGGCGGCAGCCGACGGACATCGCCCGGCTTGCCTTTGAATTCGTATTCCTTCCACTCCGTGTGCTCGGTGACCTCCGGCTCGTCGGTGCCCTCGATCACCAACTCACGGCGTATCCGCCCGATGCTGCCGAAGGCGCCGTAGGTGTTGATGAGGTGGAAGGGGTTGAAGGACATGTTCATGCGCTGCTGGCGGGAAAGCATGTTGCGCATCGGCCAGTAGCTCAAAAACAGCGAGAATGCGGTGAACGCGATCACCAGTGCCGCGAACCACAACGGCGGGCCCGCTGCCACAGGGTGCTTGGGCAACGGCAGCACCGTCGACCATGACGAGTCGTCGATCACGCTGCAGCCGAGCAATATCGTCAGCCAGTTAAGCCAGGCGAAGTTTCCCGAAATGACCAGCCACAGTTGGGTGATGACGACGATCGCGCCTGCCACACTGGCGACCGGCTGGGGGGCGAACAAGCCGAATGGGACCACCAGCTGCGCGAAGTGGTTGACCGCCACCTCGACCCGGTGCAGCGGCTTGGGCAGGTGATGGAAGAACCAGCTCAACGGCCCTGGCATCGGCTGAGTCTCGTGGTGGTAGTACAGGCAGGTGAGGTCGCGCCAGCACGGGTCGCCGCGCAGCTTGATCAGCCCGGCGCCGAACTCCAACCGGAACAGCAGCAAACGCGCCAGCCACATCGCCAGCACCGGCGGTCCGACACGGTCGTTGCCCAGGAAGATTGCTAGGAAGCCGGTTTCCAGCAGCAACGACTCCCAGCCGAACGAATACCACGTCTGCCCGACGTTGACGATCGACAGGTACAGCACCCACAGCACCAGCCACATCGGCATCGCCGCCCACAACGGCACGAGATCGGCCCCAGCGGCGACAATCGCCGCCGACAGCGCCGCGCCGAACCACGAAATGGTTGCGAAAAACCGGTCCGAATAGTGGAAATGAAACAGGCTCGGCGCCTGCCAAAAAGCCTGTCGAGCGAGATAACGCGGTATCGGCAGCATTCCGCGCTCTCCGAGAAGCGCACGGAATTGCCTCGCCGCGGCAACAAACGCGATCAGATAGACAGCTGCTACACCACGCTCGAGTATCAGCCTGCCCAACCAATATTCCGGTGCCGTAAACCATCCCATGTCCACAACTCCCGGGACCCTGGACGTTGACAACCACCTACTTCGATCTCCAGCCTAAAACGCGATGTCGCCGAAGATCTGCAGTTATTGATCGTGCGATTCCGCGGGCCGCATCGTCACCGATGCGGGAGTGATCGCGCGGTTCCTCGTCGGGCCGCTCCGCCGGCCGCATCGTCACCGACGCGGAAACGGCTGCCAGCGACACTAGTGCCAGTAGTTGCACCCACGGCGAGTGTCCCGCATAGCCGTCGACCGCCCGCCACGGATGCCGAGATAGCGCTGCGCCGGCCAGAATTAGCCCACCGGCGGTCAAACCGAGCGTGACCGCGTCGCACCATCGCTGCCGACGGCGCAGGGCATACCGCAGCGCCAGCGCAGCACCGAAAACGACGAACCCGGTTACGCCGGCGATCACGGCGCCTGCGGCCAGCACCGCGACCGCCCCCCAGCGCCCCGGCGCCAACGGACGCGCGGGCACGTCGTCGTCATGCCGTCGCCGCGCCGGCCACCATGCGAGCAGGGCCAGCAGCGGCAGCAAAGCCAGCCCACCCAGCAGCCCGGCGCGGTACCACGAATTCGAGACGAACGTCAGCGTGATCGTGCCCGAGGTGCCCGCGGGCACCACCCACCCTTGCTGCCACCCATTGACGGCTATCGGCGTCAGCCGGGTTCCGTCGCTGGCGCGCGCCACCCAGCCGGGGTTGATGCTTTCCGGTACCACAAGCACCCGCGAGCTGATCGCCGCTGGTGCCCGAACCTCGCGACGCGCCGGTCCCCATGCTCCAGTGGCGGCGGGAACCTTTGCGGCCGTGAGTGATTCGGCGGCATCGGAAGCCGTCAGCTCGGCTCCGTCGACCGCTAACGCGTCGCCGGGACTGATGACCAACTCTTGCTGGCCGGCCGGCAGCGCAATGGGATCACGCTCACATGGTTGGGCTGCGACCGGTTCGCCGTTGAGCAGCGCGCCCACCGTGGTGCGGATCGAGGTGTGCACGAAGCGGCCCGCGATCGCGATGACCGGGCCGTGACCGCAGTCGACGGTGATCTCCCGCGACCGGTTGCGCGTTGCGTCGGCGGCCGCCACGGGTCGACCGTCACCGCCGAGGACGGCCACCTCAGCCAAGCCCGGCGGCTTGAGCTGGTCGAAGCCCAGCGCCGTGCGGTCGATGATGTCGTGCCAATTCAGCAGGCTGATTCTGACGCTATCGGTGCTGCGCGGTGTGAGCCGCACTGTCTGCGGACCGGCCCGATCGCCTGATTTCAGTTCGCGAACCTGCGGACCGTCGCCAAGGTCGATGGCCACCATGGTCGGGTGTGCCGGGACCGCCGACACGCTGGGAGTGAGCTGCAGTCCGGTCACCTCGGTGGGCCGCGGCAAGGTGAGCGTCAGCGTGGGCGGGGTCTTGTGCTGAACGACATGCTGGGGTGCTGTCCATGCGGTGCCCGGATCACCGTCGGTGGCGGCGTATGCGGAGCCGAGCACGTCGACGAGGTCGGAGTCGCCGCGGGCCCGCACGGTGCCCGGCTCGGTGACCAAGTCGGCCAACTTGGGGCCCTGCCGCGGCCGCACCCACACCGTCGGCGTCACCGACACCGCCTGCGGCACGGTGAGCGTACGGCTGAAAACCACTTGCTCTTCTGAGGCCAATGCCATGGACGCCGCGCAGTGCACACCATCGGGCCCCGCGGCGCAGCCGGGCCGGCCCAGCGGTTCCGAGCCCAGATCCCATTGCCTGACAGCCCACTTCGGCGATGGACCGGGAACCAGCACGGTGTGGCGAAGTTCGACCGGATGGGCGTAGCCGGATGCGTCGTATTGGGTGACCGACAGGTCGGTGATACCGAACTGCACACCGGCGGACCCGTCGTCGGTGCCAATCGCGGTGATGCGGACCCACGGCGTTTCCCCGTAGGGCAGCGCCGCGGTGAGCGGCTTGCCGGCCTGGTCGAACCGCAGCGTGGTGGTGCCGTTGACAGTGGCGACCTGGATGCGGCGGATCTGCGCGCCGACGGCGGTCGCGCTGGGCGTCACGGTGATGACGCCGTTGGTCACCGGGTGGTCGAAGTCGACCTGCAGCCATTGCCCGACCGCGGCCTGCAGCGCATTGGACACCCACGCGGTCGCCGGGTCGCCGTCAATGGCGGCGGCCGGCGAGGTGGCGGGCGCGACATCCGGCAGGGCGGTCGAGTCCGACGACGAACTCGACGCGGTGAGTCGGCCACCAGTCCAACTGCCGAATGCCGTGTCGGCACCGGGGACCGGGTAGTCGGGCACCCGGTTATAGGTGTGCCGAGCGTCGTCCGCCGCCCGGATCGCCGACGAGTGGTTGTCGACGCGGCCGTAGTCGGTCTCCCGCGCCAACGGAGTGTCGGTGACGGTAATGCCGGCTTCCTTGGGCACCGGCAGGCCGGCACGACGAGCGTCGCCGCTCAACAGCACCGGGCCCAACGAGGGTTGGTTCAGGAGGCGCCGTCGTTCGTCGAGACGCAGCAGGGCCTCGGGGCCGCCGTCGACGCGGGCCAGTCGGTCGGTGTCAGCGAAGTAGGGCGCGCCCGGATTGACGTTGGTCGCTGCCACTCGGTAGACCTCCACCGCGGGATACCGGGGGCGTAGCCCGCTGTCGGTGACGAATCCCGACAGCGTGCCGGCACCGACCGGCGCCCCGAACTGTGCCACCTTTTCCAGCCCGGGCGACCCGTCGACCGCGCGGTGCACCAAAATCGGGCGGGCCGAACGCGACGTCTCCGGTTCCAGGTCGTTGCGCACCACCACATATGAAATGCCTTGGCGGGCAAGTGCATCAGCTAGCCCTACTGATGGCCGCCCGGCGGCGAACAGGCGCTGTACCGAGTCCAGGGCCCGGATGGTTTGCGGCGGCGTCAGCGGGATGGAGTCTCGAACGCCCCATGGGCTATTACCTAGAACCTGCAGCGGCTCATCGTGGCTGGTGCCCCAGACCTGAGTGGCGAACGGCGCGCCGGGAACCACCAGCACCCGGCCCGCGGCCGGGGTGCCGGTGTTGTGCTCGGTGAGCCAGTCGGCGGCGTCATGCCAGTACTGGGGTATGGCCCGGAAGGTGCCAGGCGGGGTGAGTCGACCGGTCCAGGCCAGCGACGTGCTCACCATCAGCGCGATCAGTGCGACGATCCCGACCGCTACCCGCTTGTCGCGTTCGGGATGAGTGAACCCGCTGACCCATTCGCGGACCGGTGCGCTGCCCGGCAGCGGTACCCGGCCCAGCAGCTGCGCCAGACCCAACACCACCGGGATCCGGATCAGCGACTCCAGCTTGTGGACGTTCCGCAGCGGTGCGCCGCCCGCATCGAGAAACGCCTGCACCTGATGCGCGACCGGCGAGCCCAGGCCACCGGAGTAGCCGGCGGCCAGCAGCGTCACCCCGACCAGCAGCATCGTGACCAGCCGCCCACGTGCAGGCATGGCGCGCATGGCCAGGCCGGCCAGGCCGGCGGCCGCGACCAGGCAGGTGGCGAGGATGTCCACCGACCCCGTCACCAGCGGTGCGCCTGCGGTGGCGTTGGGTGCCACGAACGGCGTCCAGCTGTCCGTTCCGCGCAGCACCTCGACCAGCGATGACCATTGGGTGGTGACGCCGGAGGATTCGATGAAATCCAGAAACGGCGGGCTGATCCGGGCCAGCAGGATCAACGCGATCAGCCACCACAGCATCGCCAGCGTCAGCGCCGCCGCCCACCACCCGGTAAAGCGCCACCACACCCGGGTGGGGCGATGGCATGCCCACCAAATGACGGCAGGTAGGCACCCCGCCAGCGTCGCGATCGCGTTCACTGCACCCATCAACGCGACCGCGAGGCCGGCCTGTCCGGCCAGCCGTCGCACCGATCTGCCCGGCTCCGCGCGCAGCGCCAGAATCGTCGGCAACAGCACCCAGGGCGCCAGCATGATCGGCAACGTTTCCGACGAGATGGACCCGAGGGTGGTCAGCACCCGCGGCGACAGCGCGAACGCCGCAGCGGCGATCACCCGGGAGCTCGGGCTGCCGATGCCCAGCACTTCGGCGACCCGCAACAATCCCCAAAACCCGACCGTGAGCAGCAGCGCCCACCACAACCGCTGGGTGACCCAGCCGGGTAGCCCGAGCAGGTGGCCGGCCAGGAAAAAGGTGCCGTGCGGAAACAGGTAGCCGTAGGCTTGGTTCTGAGCCTGGCCGAACGGCAGTTCGCTGTTCCACAGGTTGGT
>NZ_DASRBZ010000638.1:0-3583 GCF_035653355.1 Mycobacterium sp.
CTGCGATTGGGCCATTGGGCCTGCCTCGACGCTCAGCGGCCCGCCACCCGCCTGGGTCCGCAGGGCCGCAACTTTCGTGCGGTGATCGCGGTCGGCGATCGCATCATCACCTCGACAGCGGCCGCAAGCGGTCCGGTGGCCGCGCTGACCGCGATGCTGCACGAGCACGGCGTCAGGCTGGAGATGCTGAGGTTTCACCAGATGCACTCAGGCGAGCACACCGCAACGTTCATCTGCGGTAGCAACGGAATGCGCGCCGAGTGGGCGATGGGCTGGGCCGAAGCTCCCACCGAGTCCGCGCTGCGAGCCGTCATCGCGTGCGCCAACCGGCTGTTGACCTGTGGCGAGCAGGCGCGAAAGCACCCCTGAAATGCGTTTTAGGCGCTTTTGCGTCGGTTCGCGCTTAGAGCGGCCGCAGCACGATCGGCATGCCATCCATCGGAATCGGCATGCCGCCGTAGTCCCACTTCGCCTTGTACCCCGGGCGGGGCAGTTCCAGCCGGTACTGGCGCAGCAGCCGGTGCAGGATCGTCTTGATCTCTAACTGGCCGAACACCATCCCGATGCACTTGTGCGCGCCGCCACCGAACGGCGTGAACGCATAGCGGTGCCGCTTGTGCTCGTTGCGTGGCTCGGTGAACCGGTCCGGATCGAATTTCAGCGGGTCGGTCCAGATTTCCGCCAGTCGGTGATTCATTCCCGGGTAGGCGATCACATTGGTGCCCTCGGGCAGGTAGTAGCCCAACAGTTCGGTGTCGCGCACGGTCCGCCGCATGGCCCACTGCACGGGCGTGACGATCCGGATCGACTCGTTCATCACCAGGTCCAGCGATTCGAGCTTTTCCAGCGCCTCGATGTGCAGTGGAGCGTCGCCGAGGCGGTCGGATTCGTCGCGGCAGCGCTCCTGCCAGTCAGGGTGGGCGGCCAGGTGGTAAGCCATCGTCGTCGCCGTCGACGTCGAGGTGTCGTGGGCCGCCATCATCAGGAAGATCATGTGGTTGACGATGTCCTCGTCGGAGAACTTGTTGCCGTCCTCGTCCTCGGTGTGGCACAACACCGACAGCAGGTCGTTGCCGTCCTTGCCGCGTTGTTCCTTCACTCGCTCGCGGAAGTAGTTCTCCAGCAGTTCGCGTGCCTTGAGGCCGCGCCACCAGGTGAACGGCGGCACGCTGGTGCGGATGATCGCGTTGCCGGCCCGGGTGGTGATCGTGAACGCCTTGTTCACCTTGGTCACCAGCTCCTTGTCGGTGCCCGGCTCGTGGCCCATGAACACCATCGAGGCGATGTCGAGCGTCAGTTCCTTCATCGCCGGATACAGCAGAAACCGCGCGTCGTTGACGACCCAGTCGTTGGCCACCACCTGCGAGACGACTTTGTCCATCTGCTCGACATAGCCGACCAGCCGGGAGCGCACGAACGCCTCCTGCATGATCCGTCGGTGGTACAGGTGCTCGTCGAAGTCCAGCAGCATCAACCCCCGACGGAAAAACGGCCCGATCACCGGGACCCAGCCCTGCTGCGAGTAGTCCTTGTTGCGGTTCGAGTAGATGGCCTGGATGGCATCAGGGCCCAGTGCCGCCACCGCTGGCAGCCATGGCGAATCCCCGTACACCAGAGGGCCTTTCGTGGTGTACAGGTGCAACAAGTAGTCCGGTCCTCCGCGCATCATCTCGATCATGTGGCCGAGGATTGGCAGCCCCGCATCGCCCATGACCGGCTTGAGCCCACTGCCCGGGGGCGGCTCGGCAAGCTTCTTTTGCGGGAACTCGGTGCGCAGCAGCCTGTGTTCGACGGCACCCATGCCCGGGAAGTTGGTGATCGACGGGGTGAACCGCCGCTTCGCCTGATCGAGGAGATAGTGCGGGGTGCTGATGGTCGGCATCGACGCTCCTTACCCGATTGTGGCAGCCGTCACTGCAATCCATCTTTTCGGCCAGACTTGACGGCTGTCAAGTTTTCTTTTGGGCCGCCGTGGTGCATGGTCGAAGAGTGAGCACTCAGCAGGACACCCGCGCCGCCGACGCCCGGAATCGGGGCGCGTCGGCTCCACAACGGAGGGGCGATAAACAGCGACAGGCCATCCTGCAAGCGGTGCGTGAACTGCTCGAGGAAAAGCCGTTCGCAGAACTGTCGGTCAGCACGATCAGCGACCGCGCCGGTGTTGCCCGGTCCGGGTTCTACTTCTATTTCGACTCCAAATACGCGGTGCTCGCCCAGATCCTGGCGGAAGCCACACACGAGCTCGAAGAGCTCACCCACTACTTCGCGCCCCGAGGGCCGGACGAATCGCCGGCGGCTTTTGCCAAGCGGATGGTCGGCAGCGCCGCCGAGGTGTACGCCCACAACGACCCGGTGATGTCGGCGTGCAATGCCGCCCGCAACACCGACGCCGAGATCCGCGAGATTCTCGATCAGCAGGTCGACTCGGTGATCGCGCAAATCATCGGCGTCGTCGACGAGGAGATCAAAGCCGGAACCGCGCATCCGATCAGCGACGATATCCCGGCCTTGGTCCGCACTTTGGCGGCGACAACCGCGCTGATGCTCTCCGGCGACGCAACGTTTTTGGGTGCTGACCGCGACGTGCAGCGCGGCATCAGGGTCCTTGAGCAGCTGTGGCTCAATGCCTTGTGGGGCGGTCGGGCGGGCGACTAGCACTACGCCGGTATCGTCTACCGCCATGGCGCGGACAAGCTTTGCGGGCAAGAGGTGTTTTCTCACCGGCGCGGCCAGCGGCATCGGCCGTGCGACCGCGTTGCGGCTCGCCGCGCAGGGCGCCGAGCTGTACCTGACCGACCGCAACGCCGACGGTCTGGCCGAAACGGTGGCCGACGCCCGCGCGCTCGGCGGGCAGGTGCCCGAGCACCGCTCGCTCGATGTCGCCGACTATCACCAAGTGGCCTCGTTCGCCGCCGACATTCACACCCGGCAGCAAAGCATGGACCTCGTGATGAACATCGCAGGGGTGTCGGCGTGGGGAACGGTCGACCAGCTCAGCCATGAGCAGTGGAGCAAGCTGGTCGCGATCAACCTGATGGGTCCGATCCACGTGATCGAGTCGTTTATCCCGCCGATGATGGCGGCCGGCCGCGGCGGGCATCTGGTCAACGTGTCATCGGCGGCCGGGCTGGTTGCGTTGCCCTGGCATGCTGCCTACAGCGCAAGCAAATACGGCTTGCGCGGACTTTCCGAGGTGCTGCGCTTCGATCTGGCCCGCCACCATATTGGCGTGTCTGTGGTGGTGCCCGGGGCAGTCAACACCCCGCTGGTCAACACGGTCGAAATCGCCGGGGTAGACCGCGACGATCCCAGAGTGAAGCGCTGGGTGGACCGCTTCAGCGGCCATGCCGTGTCGCCGGAGAAAGCGGCCGAAAAGATCCTGGCCGGCATCGCGAAAAACCGCTTCCTGATCTACACGTCCGCCGATATTCGGGCGTTGTATGCGTTCAAACGGGTGGCGTGGTGGCCCTACAGCGTGGCGATGCGTCAAGTCAACGTGGTCTTTACCCGCGCGCTGCGGCCGTCGGCACTGCCGCGCTGACCCGTCGGCGATCGCAAGCGCGGCGAAGCCGGGCGCAGCGGG
>NZ_DASRBZ010000639.1:0-7871 GCF_035653355.1 Mycobacterium sp.
TTCGGCAACATTTACGAAGCCGTGGTGAAAATGCCCGAGCGGCTGGCCGCTCAGCCGAGCCCGTCCGTCCTCGGACCCGGCAGCCCGCTGCGCTATTACGCTCCTGTCGCACCGATCACCGTGGCAGCCACTGTTGCGGCGCTCGGCGCTGGCTGGCGAGTCGATGGCGCCCGGTGGTGGCTGGCGACGACAGCCAGCTGCGGGATTTCCGGCTTGGCTATCAGCGGCTACCTCATCCGCCGCGTGAACCTCACAGTGATATTCCCGCATAGGCCGCCACCACCGGCCGAGTGCGACGCATTGATTGCGAGCTGGTACCGACTCAATCTCGTTCGGATCGCAGCTGCAGGCGGCGCCTTGTTCGCCGCATACCGCACGCATCTGGTTGTCACGGGGGGTATGCCACGGCGGTCCGCCGAGCGCCGGCGCTAGCTGCCAGCCGGTAGTTTCGAGACGTGAGCATCAGCCGCCTGCACGAGTCGGTGCGACCGAGCCCCATCTTCCTGGCGATGGTCGGGCTGACGGCATTCGGCGGCGTGCTGGCCTGGTTGGCTGGGGCCAACATCCAGGCCCTGGCCTATGTCGGGGTGTTCATCTTCGTGATCGCCGGCTGGCTGGTCTCGCTGTGCCTGCACGAGTTCGGGCATGCCTTCACCGCTTGGCGATTCGGCGACCGGGATGTCGCGGTGCGCGGCTACCTGACGCTCGACCCGCGCCGCTACAGCAATCCCATGCTGTCGCTGGGCCTGCCGATGCTGTTCATCGCGCTCGGCGGCATCGGCCTACCGGGTGCGGCGGTATACCTGCGGACCTCATTCATGACACCGGCGCGGCGCACCCTCGTCAGCCTGGCCGGGCCGTTCGCCAATCTGGTGCTGGCCGTGCTGCTGCTGGCGCTGGTCCAGTTCTTTTACCAGCCCGAACATCCCGTGCTGTGGGCTGGCGTGGCGTTTCTGGGTTTCCTTCAGCTCACCGCGGTGGTGCTGAACCTGCTGCCGATTCCCGGCCTGGACGGCTATGGCGCGCTGGAACCGCACCTGAGCCCTGAAACGCAGCGGGCGCTGCAACCCGCCAAGCAGTTCGGCTTCCTGATCATCCTGCTGATCTTCCTCGCGCCGATGCTCAACCAGTGGTTCTTCGGCATCGTGTACTCGCTTTTCGACCTGTCCGGGGTGCCGCACTGGCTGGCTGTCGCCGGCGGGAAGCTGACCCGGTTCTGGAGCGCCTGGATCTGACCGAACCCCGACGCCAGCATCATCCGGCCTTGAAATATATGCGTCAACGCGCATATATTGCTCGCTATGGGCGCCGGTCACACGCACAGCGACGCCGACGCTCGGATCTCGCGGATGATCAGCGCCGCGGTACTGCTCGCCGCCTTCTTCGCGGTCGAATTGAGCACCGCGCTGCTGATTGGTTCGATCGCGCTGCTGGCCGACGCCGGGCACCTGTTGACCGACCTGGCTGCCGCGTTCATGGGTCTGGCCGCGCTGATGCTGGCGCGCCGCGGCAGCTCGTCGCCGCGGCGCACCTACGGCTGGCATCGCGCCGAGGTGTTCACCGCGGTGGCGAACGCCGTGCTGCTCGTCGGGATAGCGGCGTTCATCCTCTACGAAGCGGTGCGGCGGCTCGATCACGCCCCGGCGATCCCGGGCGTCCCGATGATCGTGGTCGCGGTCGGCGGGCTGGCCACCAACACCGCGGTGGCGCTGCTGCTGCGGGTCCATTCCGCGGGCAGCCTGGCCGTCAAGGGCGCATACATGGAGGTCGTCGCCGACATGGTGGGCAGCCTTGGTGTGCTGATCGCTGGCCTGGTCACCGTGACGACGCACTGGCCCTACGCCGACGTGGTCGTCGCCGTGTTCGTCGCGCTGTGGGTGCTGCCGCGGGCGCTCTCGCTAGCCCGTAGCGCGCTGCGCATCCTGTCCGAATCGTCGCCGAGCCACATCGACGTCGACGAGTTGCGCGCGGCGCTGCGCGCCGTCGACGGCGTCACCGACGTGCACGACCTGCATGTCTGGACGTTGGTGCCAGGCAAAGACATGGCGACCGCCCACCTGACCAGCCGCGCCGACGCGGCGCGGGTCCTCGACGATGCGCGTGCGGTGCTGGCAGCGCGTGGGTTGCGGCACGCCACCGTTCAGGTCGAGCCGGCGGGTGGCGTCGGCGATTGCTCGGCTAGCTGGTGACTAGCTAAGACCGAGTTCCGCGCGGGCAGCGGGATCGCAATCGTCGAGCAAGTCCAGGCAGCGTTGGTATTCGTCGGTCTCGCCGATGGCGTCGGCGGCGCGCGCCAGCGCTGCCACACACCGCAAGAAGCCGCGGTTGGGTTGGTGCGAATACGGCACCGGGCCGAAACCTTTCCATCCGTTGCGTCGCAGTTGGTCCAGCCCGCGGTGGTACCCGGTGCGGGCATAGGCGTAGGCGGTGATGGCCTTGTCCTCGGCCAGCGCTTCTTCGGCCAGCGCCGCCCACGCGACCGACGCCGACGGATGCGCGGCGGCGACGATGGCCGGGTTCTCGTCGGCCTGCAGCTCGGCTTCGGCGTCGCTGTCGCCGGGCAGCAGGATCGGGTCGGGCCCTAACAGGTCACGCATCGGTGTCATCAGCGCCGCTCCTTGTCGCTTTTGCATCGTCGCCCGCGAGTGATCGGTTTCATTGTGCCGTTGTGCCGCGCCGCATTATCGCCAGGCGCACAATTGCATTCTGTTCTCGCTAAGCTCCCTACTGACTCGACAGCCGGAGGACAGCAACGCCCATGCCCAACCCATCAGGGGCCGACCGCAACGACGCCTCGAACGCGGCCGGTCTCGAGCCAGATGCCGTCAACGACGGCGGTACCGACCGGGTTGCATCCGAGACCGACCCGGTCGGGGAGCAGACGGCCGCACCGGTACCCGACGACGACGCCACCGAGACCTATCCGCGGGCCGATAACGAAGCAGAGCCCGCTACCGAGGTGATGACCCAGCCCGGTGGAGAGAGCCCGGGCCAAGCCGGCCAACCGCAACGGCAGCGCGGCGAACGTCGCTTCACCGCACCGGGTTTCGATGCCAAGGAGACGGTGGTCATGGAAACCGCCGCCGAGCCCGCCACCGAGGTTTTCCGCGCCCGCCAGCAGCAACCGAACGCGGCAGCTCCGATGAACGTGCCGCCGAAAGCCGCTACCCCCCAGGCGATTCCACCGCGTCTCGGCGCGAAGTTGCGGCCGTCGACCCAACGCAGCTGGGGCTGGGTGCTGGCGCTGATCCTGATCATTTTGGCGCTGTCGGCCGTCGCCGTACTCGGCACGGTGCTGCTGACCCGCGGCAAACACCACAAGGCCTCACAAGAGGAGCAGGTCCGCACCACCATCCAGAACTTCGACGTCGCGGTGCAGACCGGCGACCTGGCCGTACTGCGCAGCATCACCTGTGGCAGCGCGCGCGACGGGTACGTCAACTACGACGAGCAAGCGTGGCAAGACACCTACCGAAAAGTGGCCGCGGCCAAGCAATTTCCGGTGGTCGCCAGCATCGACCAGGTCGTGGTCAACGGCGACTCCGCGGAAGCCAACGTCACCGCGTTCATGGCCAACGCCCCGCAGATGCGCTCCACCCGCAGCTTCGACCTGCAGTTCCGCGACGACCAGTGGAAGATCTGCGAGTCGTCGAGCAGCTAAGCGCTTAGCGACTTTCCGGCGCAGTGCAGGTCGTTGCAGGCCTCGATGACCCGCCCGGTCATCGAGGCTTCGGCCTTCTTCAGGTAGCTGCGCGGGTCATAGTCCTTCTTGCGGCCCACTTCGCCGTCGATCTTCAGCACACCGTCGTAGTTGGTGAACATGTGGTCGGCGATCGGCCGGGTGAACGCGTACTGGGTGTCGGTGTCGACGTTCATCTTCACCACGCCGTAGCGCAGCGCCTCCTCGATCTCCGACTTCTCCGACCCCGAACCCCCATGGAAAACGAAGTCAAACGGCTTGGCGTCGCCCTTTAGACCGAGCTTGGCCGCGGCCACCTTCTGACCCTCGGCAAGGATGTCGGGACGCAGCTTGACGTTGCCGGGCTTGTAGACACCATGCACGTTGCCGAACGTCGCGGCCAGAAGGTATTTGCCGTGCTCACCGTGACCCAGCGCGTCGATGGTTTTCTCGAAGTCGTCGGGGGTGGTGTACAGCTTCTCGTTGATCTCGTTGGCGACGCCGTCCTCTTCGCCGCCGACCACGCCGATCTCGATCTCCAAGATGATCTTGGCGGACGCCGCCTCCTTGAGCAGTTCCTGGGCGATCGCCAGGTTTTCGTCGATCGGCACCGCCGACCCGTCCCACATGTGGGACTGAAACAGCGGGTTCTTCCCTTGGGTAACCCGCTCCTGCGAGATCGCCAACAGTGGACGCACATAGCCGTCGAGCTTGTCCTTCGGACAGTGGTCGGTGTGCAGCGCGACGTTGATCGGATACTTGGCCGCGACGATGTGGGCGAACTCGGCCAGCGCCACGGCGCCGGTCACCATGTTCTTCACTCCGAGCCCGGAGCCGAACTCCGCACCCCCGGTGGAGAACTGGATGATGCCGTCGCTGCCGGCGTCGGCGAAACCCTTCAAGGCGGCGTTGATGGTCTCCGACGAGGTGCAGTTGATGGCCGGGAACGCATAGGAGTTCTGCTTGGCGCGCTCCAGCATCTCGGCGTAGACCTCGGGAGTGGCGATGGGCATCGAACTTCCTTCCTGCGGCGACGATGGCCCTCAGTATCGCAACAACGGTCTGGCGTCGACAGCCCGCCGGGGGGTCGCCGGTATCTTGGTGGGCAATGACTACCACGCTGGCCATGCCCAACCTGCTCGACCCGATGTACTGGTTGGGCGCCAACGGCGTGTTCGGCCATGCGGTCCTGCCCGGCATTTTGCTCATCGTTTTCGTGGAGACCGGTCTGCTCTTCCCGCTGCTACCGGGCGAGTCGCTGCTGTTCACCGGCGGCTTACTGGCGGCCAGCAGCCATCCCCCGGTCAGCATCGAGGTGCTGGCCACCTGTGTGGCGGTGGTCGCGGTGCTCGGTGACCAGACCGGCTATTTCATCGGCCGGCGGATCGGGCCTGCGCTGTTCAAGAAGGAAGACTCGCGCTTTTTCAAACAGCACCATGTGAGGGAGTCACACGCGTTCTTCGAGAAATACGGCCCGATGGCCATCATCATGGCCCGGTTCATGCCGTTCATCCGGACGTTCACCCCGGTGGTCGCCGGGGTGTCCTATATGCGCTATCCGGTGTTCCTCGGGTTCGACATCGTCGGCGGCATCGCCTGGGGCGCAGGTGCGACGCTGCTGGGGTACTTCCTCGGCAACAACAACTTCGTTCACCACCACCTGGAAAAGATCATCCTGGCGATCTTGTTCGTGTCAATGATCCCCGCGTTCATCTCGGCGGGAAGGCTCTACGTGAACCGCCGCCGCGCCCCGAAGCGCGAGAAGCTGCCGTTGCCGGACTAGTCGTCGGCATGACCACCGGCGTTCAGATTGCTTCTATCGTCGCGATCGGGCGAAATTCACGACCATAGACGCAATTTCAACGGCAAGATTTGCGCGCCGCTAGCTCAGACGGCGACCCGGAAATCGCAGCCGGTCTTGGCGCGCACGTCGGCGACTGTGACCCCGGGATGCAGCTCGGTCAGGGTGAGTCCCTGCCCCGGTTCGACGTCGAAGACGCACATGTCGGTGATGATCATGTTCACCACGCCCTTGCCAGTGACGGGCAGCGTGCACTGTTTGAGGATCTTCGGAGTGCCGTCTTTGGCGGTGTGATCCATCACGACGATCACTCGTTTCACACCCGACACCAGATCCATGGCGCCGCCCGGGCCCTTGACCATTTTTCCGGGCACCATCCAGTTGGCCAGGTCGCCGTTCTCGGCCACTTCGAGCCCGCCCAGGATGGACAGGTCGATGTGACCGCCGCGGATCATGGCGAACGAATCGGCGCTACTGAAAAAGCTCGACCCGGGAATGGCGGTGATGGTTTGCTTGCCGGCGTTGATCAGATCGGGGTCGACGGCGTCGTCGCTGGGATACGAACCGATGCCGAGTAAGCCGTTCTCGGACTGCAGCGTCACGTCGATGTCGTCGGGAATGAAGTTGGCCACCAGGGTCGGAATCCCGATGCCCAGGTTCACGTAGTAGCCGTCGCGCAATTCCCGGGCGGCGCGCTTGGCCATGAGCTCGCGAATGGGGCTGTAGTTCTTCAGCGCCGCGCCCCCGCTGGTGGTGCGGAACTCGACGCGCTTCTCGTAGTCGCGTCCTTGGATGATGCGGTCGACATAAATTCCGGGCGTATGCACCAAGTCGGGATCCAGGTCGCCAACCTCGACCAGCTCTTCCACTTCGGCCACCGTCACCGCGGCGCAGGTGGCGATCATCGGGTTGAAGTTGCGCGCGGTCTTGCGGTAGACGAGGTTGCCTGCCTTATCGCCTTTCCACGCCTTGACGATGGCCAGATCGGCGCGGATGCCCTCCTCCAGGACGTATTCGGTGCCTTCGAAGACGCGGGTGTCCTTGCCTTCGGCAAGCGGGGTGCCGTAGGCCGTGCGCGTGTAGAAGCCGGGAATGCCTGCACCGCCGGCGCGTAACTTCTCGGCCAGCGTGCCTTGAGGAGTGAGCGTCAGGTCCAGCTCGCCCGCCAGCACCTGACGCTCGAACTCCTTGTTCTCGCCCACATAGGAGGCGATCACCTTCTTCACCTGCCGGCCCTTGAGCAACAGGCCCATCCCGAAATCGTCGACGCCGGCGTTGTTTCCGACGATGGTGAGGTCCTTGACGCCGCTGTCCACCAGCGCGTGGATGAGATTCTCCGGAATTCCGCAGAGGCCGAAGCCGCCGGCTGCGACGGTCATGCCGTCCTTCAGCAGACCTTGCAGAGCTGACGCAGCGTCGGGGTGGACCTTTTTCACGTAGTTGCTCCTCTACTCGTCCGACGATCCCGAAGTCACGTTATAGGCGGCCTCCATCAGCATCCACCCGGACAGCTGCACCGACAGGTCACGTTCGGCCACCTCCGAGCCGGTGACCGCGCCTTCCACGAACTCCGCCTGCGCGCCGGCCGTCGTGGGCAGTTCGGCGGTGCGATCCCAGAACGGCCCAAACACGGGCAGCCCGTCGACCGTCTGACGGTAATCCCACGCCGACTGGCCCGAGGACAGCACTAGCTTTCGGGCGGTGTCGCGGGCGGCCACGTCCTCGGCGGAATCCCCGGGCAGTGTCGTGGCCACCAACGCGAGGTAGCGGGCGGTGATCCCGGCGAACAGCCCGCCGTCACCGCCACCGGCGCCCTTGATCACCCCGGATGGCGCCATCTCTTTTTCGACCGCGGCAACCAGCCGATGCACTCGTGGTGCGTGCCGGGGATCGCCGGTGCGCGCGGCCAATTCGGTTTCCAAGCCGAGCACCACGCCCTGGCAGTAGGTGTACTGGGCGCGGGAAAGCGAACCTGCCTTGATCCCGTCGAACACCAGGCGCGTCTCCGGGTCGATCAGCGTGGCGTCGATCCAGTCGGCCATCTGCTGTGCCCGTTTGAGCCGATCGCCGTAGCGGGCCAAAAAGATTCCGGCCGGCCCGTTGGCGGCGGCGTTGAAGAACTGGTCCTGCTTGCGCCAGGGAATGCCGCCGCCGTCCTCAGGCACCCACGCTTTGACAAACTGGTCGGTCAGCTTGTCCAGCGCGCGCTGGCAGTCGACGCCGACCACCCGGGCGGCTCGCTCCAGCGCCAACGCCAGCCACGCCATGTCGTCGTAGTAATCGTTGATCCACCTGCCCACGTTGCGCAGCCGATGCGAGCGGATCTGGCGGCGAATCCTCTTGCAGCGCTCAAGGTTTGGATCACGCAGCTGCGCGTCGACCAGGCAGTCG
>NZ_DASRBZ010000640.1:0-4786 GCF_035653355.1 Mycobacterium sp.
AGGTGACCAAGGGGGTGCCGTCCGCGGCGGCCTCGAGCGCCGCCAGCCCGAACGGCTCGTAGTGGCTGGGCAGGACGGCGACGTCTGCGCGGTGCAGCACAGCCAACAGCTCGTCATGATCGAGCCGCCCTGCGAAGGTGACCGCCTTCAGTACTCGGTGTTTGCGGGCCTGCTCGACTAGCCAATCCTGCTGGGTGCCATCGCCGGCGATGGTCAAGGTGGTGCCCGGATGGGTGCGCCGGATCCGCGGCAGCGCGGCGATGAGGTCGTGCACGCCTTTCTCGTATTCCAGCCGGCCGACGTACAGCAGTTCGGGCGGTCCGGTGCGCGGGCGGCGCGGCGCGAACGGCCAGCGGTCGGCATGAATACCGTTGCGTATCACGGCAATCTCGGCCAGGCCCGGTCCGAACAGTTCGGAGATCTCGTCGCGCATCGACGCAGAACATGTGATCAGCGAATCGGATTCGCGTACGAGCCAGGATTCGATTGCATGCACCTGACGGCTGATCGCGCCGGACACCCATCCGGAGTGGCGACCGGCCTCGGTTGCGTGGATGGTGGAAACCGTTGGCACGTCGTAGAATTCGGCCAATGCAATGGCCGGGTGGGCCACCAGCCAGTCGTGCGCATGCACCACGTCGGGGCGCCAGGCCCGGTTGGTGTGCTGCTGTTTCAGCGACAGCCCGGCGCGGATCATGGCATGGCCCATGGCGAGCGTCCAGGCCATCATGTCGGTGCTGAAGCTGAACTCGTGCGGATCCTGCGCGGCCGCGACGACCCGGACTCCTTCGCTGATGTCGTCGGACGACGGGTGCGTGCTCGGGTCGGTGCCGGTGGGACGACGCGACAGCACGACGACGTCGTGACCGGCGGCAGCTAGAGCGGTCGACAGGTGATGGACGTGCCGGCCCAGGCCGCCGATCACCACCGGCGGGTATTCCCACGACACCATAAGGACTTTCACCCGGCTGGCCACCTTCTGCGCGAGCGGGCGCAAAATGCCGCGCGCGGCGGCGTGTCGCTGTGCAGACACGCCCGCTCGCGGCAGAAAAGGGCCGTCATCGCGGCAGCCTTCGCGCGTCGAGCGCCCCGAACAGCCCGTCGGCGCGGTTCCAGCCGTCGGCCAGCCGCTGAGCGACTTCGCGCCGGCCCGACGCGAGTGCGCCGGCGATTTCGCGGGTTGCGTGAGCATGCAGGTGGGCGCGGTAGCGGGCGTAGTCGGCGGCGGAGTCTTTGCTGACCATGAACGGCCAGTCGCTGGACACGGTCAGCAGCGTTTCCCGCAGGATCTGGTCGGCGATGTGATCGCGCGGTGTGGGACCGTCGAGTGACGCTGTCTGGGCCAGCGCCTTGTCCACAGTGGACAGCGCGGTGTCGACCACTTCGGCGTTGAGCTGCACCAGATCGACCACCTTCTCACCCGCCCATACTTGCCAGTCTTTGCCCGAACCCCAAGAGCTGGGCGGTAATTCGACTGCTGAGCCGACGAAGCCGTCGGCGATCGCGTCGAACAGCGTGCCGACGCGTACACCGGCCGCCGGCAATGCCCGCAGCACCCGCTGCAGCCAAACCGGCCCCTCATACCACCAGTGGCCGAACAGTTCGGTGTCGAAGGCGGCGATGACGTGCGCTGGCCGGCCGATGCGCTCGGTTTCGTCGCTCAGGCGGCGGCGAACCACGTCGACGAAGTCGGCGACATGAATGTCGACGGTGCGGTCGGCGCGCTCGGGATCGTAGGGCGCCTTGGCGTCTGACGACACGTGGCGGCCGGTGACCCGCGCGGGCTTCAAGCCGGTGAGGTGGTCGTAGGTGTGGAAGTCGCGGTAGGCGGCATGGCCCGGGTAGCCGGATTTCGGCGACCACACCCGGTAGCTGACCTGCAAGTCGCGGCCGAACGCGACCACGTCGGTGTCACCCACTGGGCGGCCCAGCGCGGTGTCGCCGCGCAGCGAAGGGCCGTCGACCATGAAATGCGTCACTCCGGCCGCCGCGTAGTCGTGTTCCATACCCGGGGCATACGCGCATTCGGGCGCCCAGATCCCGGCGGGGGTGTGCGCCAGCCGTTGGCCCGCGTCGGCCAGCCCTTCGCGTAACGCGAATTCGCGCAGCCTGGGATGCAGGAGCGGCTGAAAAGGGTGCGCCAGCGGGCCGCCGAGTAATTCCACTGTGCCGGCGTCGATCAGGGCGCGCAGCAGCGGGCTGGCCCCATGCCGCCACAGGGTGGCGAAGTCGTCGAGCGCCTGATCGGCTTCGGCGGATTCACGAATCCCGAAGGCGCGTAAGGCTTTCGGTGAGCACGCCGTCACCGGTTCCGATGACGCACTCAGCCGCAGGCTGGCGGCCTCGGCTGCGCGCAGCCGCCAGTTCGCCAGCCAGTGGTACATGCCGTCAAGGCAGTACGGGTCGTCGAGCTGGGCGGTGACCACCGGCGTCATCCCGAGTGTGATCAGCCGGTGCCGGTCCTCGTCGGCCAGCGCGCGCAGCACCCGAAGCAGCGGCAGGTAGGCCGCTGACCAGGACTGGTAGAGCCATTCCTCGCCGACCGGCCAGCGGCCGTGGTGAGCCAGCCACGGTAGGTGGGTGTGCAGCACCAGGGTGAACAGACCCGGCACCCGGCCAGCGGCCGCCTCACTCATGTGCGCACCGCAATCGCGACCAAGTCGAGGCTGTCGTCGATATCCCGGTCGCTTGCCTCGACGATGTCGAAGTCGGCTGTGGTAACGGCGGCGACGTCGGCCAGCAGCGCAGCCGGCCATGGCGCGTCGGCAACGGCTCGAGCGATCTGGGCGTCGATGATCGACCCGCCGTGCCGGGCGTCCATCTGCTGCAGCCGCGGCCCGTGGAAGACGCCGCTCATCGTCACTGCGGAAAACCCGTTGTCGACCAGCAATTGCGTCAGCTCGCCAGCGTTGAGTTCGCGGGTATGAAACGGGTTGATCGGGGAGTCGCGACCCGGGGAAAACGTGATCCGGTTCGGCGTGGACACCATCAGTGTCCCCGCAGGGCGCAGGACCCGGGCGCACTCGCGCACAAACTGTGGCTGATCCCACAGGTGTTCGACGACCTGAAAGCTGACCACCGCGTCCACCGAACCGTCGGCCAGCGGCAGCTGCGTGAGGTTGGCATTCACCGCCTCAACCCGCGGGTAGCGGGCGCGGACATGGGCCACCGCCGCGTGGTCGTAGTCGACTGCGATGACGCGACGCGCCACGCCGGCAATCAGATCGGCGCCGTAGCCCTCCCCGCAGCCCGCCTCAAGCACCTCGCGACCCGCGCACCGCTGCGCCAGTCGCTGGTAGACCACCTCGTGGCGCCGGAACCAGTAGTTCTCCTCAGCCAGCCCGGGCACGGTGCGCTCGCCGGTCAACATCAACGCCGCGTCGGCAGCGGCCGGCGAGTCGACGCTGACGGGATTCTCGATGGCGTTCATTGCAAGGCAGGCTATCCTGAAGCGCCCCGTCGGCGAATGGTTCACCTCCAGACAGACGTGGGTACACCCCCTCCGCGACAGGGGAGGAGCCGGGCAGTGCGTCTATCACCACCCGCTATGGTGTGAGAGCGAAACCGCACAAAAAGTTACCGTCCAGTAACTTGCGGCCGCGCGTACACGTATCCGAGTCTTGCCGCCGCCGGCTGCAGGACTCCTTCGAGGAGGACGAACCACAGTCATGACGAACATCGTGGTCCTGATCAAGCAGGTCCCAGACACTTGGTCGGAACGCAAGCTCCGCGACGACGATTACACCTTGGACCGCGAGTCGGCCGACGCCGTGCTGGACGAAATCAACGAGCGTGCTGTCGAAGAAGCGCTGCTGATCCGCGAGAAGGAAGCCGCCGACGGTGTCGAAGGCTCGGTGACCGTGCTGACCGCCGGCCCGGAGCGGGCCACCGAGGCCATCCGCAAGGCCCTGTCGATGGGCGCCGACAAGGCCGTCCACTTGCTCGACGACGGCATGCGCGGCTCGGATGTCATCCAGACCGGGTGGGCGCTGGCTCGCGCGCTGGGCACCATCGAAGGCACCGAACTGGTGATCGCCGGTAACGAGTCAACCGATGGCGCGGGCGGCGCGGTGCCGGCGATCATCGCCGAATACCTCGGTCTGCCGCAGCTGACCCACTTGCGGAAAGTGACGGTCGAGGGCGGCAAGATCATCGGCGAGCGCGAAACTGACGACGGCGTATTCACCCTCGAGGCGTCACTGCCCGCGGTCATCAGCGTGAACGAGAAGATCAACGAGCCCCGGTTCCCGTCCTTCAAAGGCATCATGGCCGCCAAGAAGAAGGAAGTCACCACGCTGACGCTGGCCGAGATAGGAGTCGAGTCCGACGAAGTGGGCCTGGCCAACGCCGGCTCGAAAGTGGTGGCCTCGAACCCGAAGCCGCCCAAGACCGCCGGCGAGAAGGTCACCGACGAAGGTGACGGCGGCACCAAGATCGCCGAGTACCTGGTCGGCCAAAAACTCATCTGACGTCCCCTACACCGAAAGACACGGAAAACTTGCCATGGCTGAAGTACTGGTGCTCGTCGAGCACGCTGAAGGCGCGCTGAAGAAAGTCACCGCCGAACTACTGACCGCTGCCCGCCGGGTCGGTGAACCCGCCGCCGTGGTGGTCGGCACACCCGGCACGGCCGAGCCGCTGATCGACGGGCTCAAGGCGGCCGGCGCCGAGAAGACCTACGTCGCAGAGTCCGACGTCGTCGACCAGTACCTGATCACTCCCCAGGTCGACGTGCTGGCCAACCTCGCCGAATCGTCCTCACCGGCGGCGGTGATCCTGGCCGCCA
>NZ_DASRBZ010000641.1:0-2090 GCF_035653355.1 Mycobacterium sp.
CCAGAACCGCCCCGGGTCCAGCCCCGGCATGCGCCGCGCCAGCTCGTCGGCGTCCCATACCTCATAGGGAATGCCGGCCCGGTCGAACATCCGCAGAATCCGGCCCGTGGGGGCGATGTCGACGTCGAGGAAGACCTTGCCAACCCGGTGGAAGCGCGCCATGCCGATGTCGTCCGTGCCTTCAAGGTGGTCGGACCATCTCTCCCAACAATGCTTGGATTCCCACGACAGCGCGACACCATCCCAGGTGGAGTAGTTGAAGCGGATGACCGCGCTCGATGCGCTGGTCGACCCCTGGCCGGGGCCACTCGCCTTGTCGACGACGACGACCGAAAGACCGCTTCGCGCGAGCTCGAAGCCGATCGAGGAACCGATCACACCCGCGCCGACGACCACCACGTCCGCCGTTACGCTCACGGGCTTCTCTTCCTAATCACTCCGGACTGCGACAAAGCCCGTGGGCGTCCTGGGTTCGGGCGGTCACGGAAGCGGACGCGGGCCCGATTGGTACATGAAGCAACGACAGCCAGATTGGAAGGCAACCAGTCTGTAAGCCGACGAGCCGTCATGCGGTCGACCTGAGGCGAAATACGTAGCGAACGTCGAGGCGGAGGCGAATCGGCTGCCAAGTCGGTCGACACCGTCCATCAAACTGCCAGAGGTCAAAACCCCGTGGTTCTGAGCGAATGCTGTTTGGAACAGGAACCAGTCGTCACAGATCCACGCCGCGATCCCCATCGTAGTTCCGGTGGACAAATTCTGACGAGCTGCCTTCATCGCCGAAAGGCAGCGGGCTTCTCCCGGAGTGTGCACTGTGGGCCAGTGCGCATCGTCAAGATCGAAGTACGGATCAAACCCGATTCCGGCGGCCCCCACCAACTGGTCGGCCGGCAGGTCCTGCTCGAGCACCCCCGGATACTCAAGCGAGCTGAGCTCGTAACGTGGGTGGTAGGCATCTTGCTCGGCGGCCAACGTGAAGTAAGCGGGTTCTCCGCCTATCGCGAAGAACACCCGATCGACGCCGTCGGTCTTGAATCTCAGTACCCCGTCTTGATATTGAGAGTCCGCGGAGCTGTCTGTTGCGGTGTAGAAGCTGTCGGTCAGTTTGAGCCCATGGCGCTTTAGCGCCGGCACCAATCCCGCGTCGACTGATGAATGGCCATCGGGGGTGTCGTATGCGACAACGCCGACTTTCGACGACGCGGTCAGCCATTTGGACGACCATAAGGCGTCAACGCTGTCAGCCATCAGGCGGGTGTAGTTGGGTGCGCTCGGCAGGATCACCGTGCCGGCGTAACGGTTCAAGAAGCTCGCTGAGAACTCCTCGTCAGGTGTGTCCACCGGCACATGATGCTGCTGCAAGCACTCGTAGAAGCTCGCGGGTAGCAGCGAAAGGTACGACGCGACCGCGAAGACATGATGGTCCTGCGTAAAGTACGCGCAGGCGGCTTGATAGGCCGCACTCGCGTTCGCATATGCATCGGCCACCTTCACGTCGTAGATCAACAGGTTCACCCGATGGCCAGCGATTCCGCCATGAGCGTTGATGTAGCCGACCACGGATTTCGTCATCGCCGCCTGATCACCAGTAGCCACACCGGAGAAGCCGAGCGACCGTTCGTAGTCCCCTGCCCCTTGGGCGGTCAGCGCCCCGATCGTGACCGGGCCACCCGCTTTCACAGTGGTCGAATTGTTGCCCGAAGAACTCTTCCCCGCGCTCGCCCCGATGCCCTTCGAACGGCCAACCGCAGCCGCAGGTCCCGCAGCCGGTCCATTGGGCGTCGTACCGATCGGGCCTGAACGGGCGCCGCGGGCGATCTGCTTGCCACCGGGTAGAGCGCTGGGCATTGGGCCACTGGAGAGGCCCAAAGCCCCCGCCTGAGCCCGAGGTACATCACTCATCGGCACGGTGGTACCGCAGGCTGCCGTCGCGATGACCGCCATTGTCACCGCGGACGCGAGCCTCCAACGCCGAGTGGGCGGCCCGACGTTATCGGACATGGCACTCCTTGAGATAGCTCAGGAAGGATGCCTGTACGCCGGTGACATGCGTCTCGTTGAGCAGTGAACGTGTAACGACCTCAGACCGG
>NZ_DASRBZ010000642.1:0-2149 GCF_035653355.1 Mycobacterium sp.
CGGTCTACGGCTTCACCGCCATGCTGATCAACCTGCTGCGCGACGAGCAGCCGACGCACATCGCGGCGGCATTCGACGTGTCCCGTCAGACGTTTCGCTCCGACCGCTACCCGGAGTACAAGGCCAACCGGACCTCCACCCCCGACGAGTTCCACGGCCAGATCGACGTCACCAAGGAAGTCCTTGCGGCACTGGGCATTACGGTGCTCGCCGAACCGGGTTTCGAAGCCGACGACATCATTGCGACACTGGCCACCCAGGCCGAGAAGGACGGCTACCGGGTGCTCGTGGTGACCGGCGACCGCGACGCGCTGCAGCTGGTCAGCGACGACGTCACCGTTCTCTACCCGCGCAAGGGCGTCAGTGACCTCACTCGCTTCACCCCGGAGGCCGTCGTCGAGAAATACGGGCTGACCCCCAAGCAGTACCCGGACTTCGCCGCGCTGCGCGGTGACCCCAGCGACAACCTCCCCGGCATCCCCGGGGTGGGGGAGAAGACAGCCGCCAAGTGGGTCGCCGAATACGGCTCGCTGGAAGGACTGGTCGACAACGTCGATACGGTAAAAGGCAAGGTGGGCGACGCCCTGCGGGCGCACTTGGCCAGCGTGGTGCGAAACCGCGAATTGACCGAGCTCATCCGGGAGGTGCCGCTGGCCCAGACCCCGGACACCCTGCGGTTGCTGCCATGGGACCGCGATCAGATCCACCAGCTCTTCGACCAGCTGGAGTTCCGGGTGCTGCGGGACCGGCTGTTCGAGACGCTGGCAGCTGTCGAACCGGAGGTCGACGAGGGGTTTGACGTTCGCGGTGGGGCGCTGGAGGCCGGCACGGTCGCGCAGTGGCTGACGGCGCACGCCCGCGACGGCCGGCGATCCGGCCTGGCGGTGGTCGGCACCCACCAGGCCTACGACGGCGACGCCACCGCGCTGGGTATCGCGGCCGCCGACGGCGATGGCGCCTACATCGACACCGCCACGTTGACCCCTGACGACGACGCCGCGCTGGCGGCATGGCTGGCCGATCCCGGCGCGCCCAAGGCGCTGCACGAGGCCAAGTTGGCGATCCACGACCTGGCCGGGCGCGGATGGACGCTCGAAGGTGTCACGTCCGACACCGCGCTGGCCGCCTACCTGGTGCGGCCCGGGCAGCGCAGCTTCGCCCTCGACGACCTGTCATTGCGCTATCTTCGCCGCGAGCTGCGCGCCGAAACCCCGGAGCAGCAACAACTTTCGCTTTTAGACGATACCGACGGCGTCGACGACCAGGCGGTGCAAACCACCATCTTGCGGGCCCGTGCGGTCGCCGACCTCGCCGACGCCCTCGATGCCGAGCTCGCCCGCATCGACTCGCAGGCGTTGCTGGCCGAAATGGAATTGCCGGTGCAAGGCGTGTTGGCCGGCATGGAAGCCGCCGGTATCGCGGTCGACCTCGAGCTGCTGGGCGCGCTGCAGAGCCAGTTCGGCGACCAGGTCCGCGACGCCGCCGAGGCGGCATACGCGGTGATCGGCAAGCAGATCAACCTCGGCTCACCCAAACAGCTGCAGGTGGTGCTGTTCGACGAACTAGGCATGCCGAAGACCAAGCGCACCAAGACCGGATACACCACCGACGCCGACGCCCTGCAGTCGTTGTTCGACAAGACCGGGCACCCATTCCTGGAGCACCTGCTGGCCCATCGCGATGCCACCCGGTTGAAGGTCACAGTCGATGGGCTGCTGAATTCGGTGGCCGCCGACGGGCGCATCCACACCACGTTCAACCAGACGATTGCGGCGACCGGCAGGCTTTCCTCGACCGAGCCCAACCTGCAGAACATCCCGATCCGCACCGAGGCCGGCCGGCAGATCCGCGATGCGTTCGTCGTCGGCAAGGGCTACGCCGAGCTGATGACCGCCGACTACAGCCAGATCGAGATGCGGATCATGGCGCACCTGTCGCGAGACGAAGGCCTGATCGAAGCGTTCAACACCGGCGAGGACCTGCACTCGTTCGTGGCGTCCCGGGCCTTCGGCGTGCCCATCGAGGAAGTCACCGCGGACTTGCGGCGCCGGGTCAAGGCAATGTCCTACGGGCTGGCCTACGGGCTGAGCGCCTACGGCCTGTCGCAGCAGCTGAAGATCTCCACCGAGGAAGCCAAGGAGCAGATGGA
>NZ_DASRBZ010000643.1:0-9583 GCF_035653355.1 Mycobacterium sp.
ATCAGGTCGAGGTCGAATTCGCGTTCCAGCCGCTCCCGGGTGATCTCCATGTGCAGCAATCCCAAAAAGCCGCAACGGAATCCGAAGCCCAGCGCCACCGAGGTCTCCGGCTCGTAGGTGAGCGCGGCGTCGTTGAGCTGCAACCGGTCCAGCGCATCACGCAACGCGGGATACTCCGAGCCGTCGACCGGATACAGACCCGAGTACACCATCGGTTTGGGTTCGCGGTAACCGGTCAGGGGTTCGGTAGCGCCGTGGCGCGCAGTGGTGACGGTGTCGCCGACCTTTGACTGGCGGACGTCCTTCACGCCGGTGATCAGATAACCCACTTCGCCGACGCCGAGTCCGGCGGTGGGCTTGGGTTCCGGGGAGACGATGCCCACCTCGAGCAGCTCGTGGGTGGCTCCAGTGGACATCATCGCGATCCGTTCGCGCGGGGTGATCTTGCCGTCGACCACCCGGACGTAGGTGACCACACCCCGGTAGGTGTCGTAGACGGAGTCGAAGATCATCGCCCGAGTCGGCGCGTCGGCGTCGCCTTGCGGGGGCGGCACCTGGCGGACCACCTCGTCGAGCAGCTGCGCCACCCCTTCACCGGTCTTGCCGGAGACCCGCAGCACGTCGTCGGGCTCGCAGCCGATGATGTGGGCGATCTCGGCGGCGTAGCGGTCCGGGTCGGCGGCGGGCAGGTCGATCTTGTTGAGCACCGGGATGATCACCAGGTCGCGGTCCAGCGCCAGGTACAGGTTTGCCAGCGTTTGCGCCTCGATGCCTTGGGCGGCGTCGACCAGCAGCACCGCGCCCTCGCAGGCAGCCAGCGCCCGGGACACCTCATAGGTGAAGTCGACGTGGCCGGGGGTGTCGATCAGGTGCAGGACATAGTCTTTGCCGGCGTCGGGGCCGCCGGCCACCCGCCAGGGCAGCCGCACGTTTTGCGCTTTGATCGTGATCCCGCGTTCGCGTTCGATGTCCATACGGTCCAGGTACTGGGCGCGCATGGAGCGTTCGTCGACCACGCCGGTGAGCTGCAGCATCCGGTCCGCGAGGGTGGATTTGCCGTGATCGATGTGGGCGATGATGCAGAAATTCCTGATCTGCGCCGGCGCGGTGAAAGTTTGGTCGGCGAAACTGCTGATGGGAATCTCCTGCTCGACGTGCGGTTACGCGGCGCTGCGCGGGTAGCTCCAGGGTATCGAGGCAAGGTCACGACGACACAATCCGGCGAGCCTATGCTGGCGACCATGGCCTCCCCGCGGAAGTCGCAGTGGAAGACGTTGCAGCGGATGGCGGAGAACTTGGTGCTCAACGAGGCCCCGAAATTCATCCGCCAGCTGCAGAACTCACCGACGATGCAACGGGGCATACAGCGCGGTATCAAGGTCGGGATGGACGTGATCATCGGCAGCGTCGCGCAACCGCCGGCCGCCGTCACCCAGGGCCGGCCGGTGACTCGCCGCAGCGTGCCCACCGCGCACCGCGCGCGCAAGCTGGTGTATGCCCCAGACCTGGACGGCCGTGCCGATCCAGGCGAAATCGTTTGGACCTGGGTGGTCTACGAGGAGGACCCCACCCGCGGCAAAGATCGTCCGGTGCTGGTAGTGGGACGCGACCGCCGAACCTTGCTTGGACTGATGCTCTCCAGCCAGGAAAGCCACGCCCACGACCCGAACTGGGTGGGCATCGGGGCCGGCAGCTGGGATGAAGCGCGCAGGCCGAGCTGGGTTCGCCTGGACCGGGTGCTCGACGTGCCCGAGGAGAGCATTCGCCGCGAGGGCGCGATCTTGGAGCGCGAGATCTTCGAGGTTGTCGCGGCCCGGCTACGCGCCGAATATTCCTGGAGCTAATCCCCTTCGGCGTCGAGCGTCGACTTAACGCACACTTCCTCAGCGACGACCGTGCCTCAATCGCACGTTCGCCAGTCAGCCCTGGGTGATGTAGGACTGCAGCTGCGCGTGCTCGGCTTCCAGCTCATCGATCCGGGTCTTGACGACGTCGCCGATGCTGACGATGCCGACCAGTTTCCCGCTTTCGACCACCGGCACGTGACGGACCCGGTTTTCGGTCATCAGTGCGCTGATGGCATCGACCGTGTCGGCTTTGGTGCAGGTGGCGACCACCGACGTCATGATTTTCGACACCGGGCATGCGAGCACCCGGGCGCCATGGGTGTGCAATTCGCGCACGACATCACGTTCGGAAACAATGCCTTCCAGGCCGTCTGGCCCGACGACCACCATCGCGCCGATATTGTGCTCGGCCAAGCCGGCGAGCAGTTCGGTGACCGTGGCATCGGGATTGATGGTCACGACCGCCGCGCCCTTGTTCCGCAAGACGTCCCGAATCCGCATCGAAGCCTCCCGCCGGTTGTGCGCTGGTTCACACCAGGCTACGGCGATCTTGCTCACCGTGAAAGCGGCGAATCGCTATCGCGCTGCCGCGGTCTGTGCCATACCTAGAAGACGCTGCATGGGCGTGCACTGAACTTGCAACGGACGGTGGCATGATCGAGATCACTCTGCTGGGCACTGGAAGCCCCATCCCGGATCCCAACCGTGCCGGTCCCTCGACGCTGGTGCGGGCAGATGGACAGCTCTTTCTGGTCGACTGCGGCCGAGGAGTGCTGCAGCGTGCTGCCGCAATCGGCGTGGGCGCCAATGGGTTGACAGCGCTGCTGCTCACCCACCTGCACAGCGACCACATCGCGGATCTGGGCGACGTTCTCATCACCCGTTGGGTCACAACCTTCGGACCCGACCCGGCTTCGCTGCCGATCATTGGCCCGCCCGGCACCGCCGACGTGGTTGAGTCGACGCTCAAAGCGTTCGGCCATGACATCGGTTACCGGCTCGCCCACCACGCTGACCTGACGTCCCCGCCCGTGGTCGAGGTCAGCGAACACAGCGAGGGCCCGGTGTGGGACCGCGGCGGCGTGACGATCCGGGTAGCACCCACCGATCACCGCCCGGTTACGCCGACGATCGGGTTCCGGATCGAATCGGGAGGCGCCGCGGTTGTCCTGGCCGGCGACACCGTGCCATGCGACAGCCTAGACGAACTGGCTCGCGATGCAGATGCCTTGGTGCACACCGTGATTCGGAAAGACATCGTCCGGTTGCTGCCGCAGCAGCGGATCAAGGACATCTGCGATTACCACTCGTCGGTTCAGGAGGCCGCCGCGACCGCCACCCGCGCCGGGGTGGGCACCCTGATCCTCACGCACTACGTGCCGGGCATCGCGCCGGGCCAGGAAGAGCAGTGGCGGGAACTGGCCGGGTCAGAGTTCGACGGGCGTATCGAGCTCGGTGACGACCTGCACCGGGTCGAGATCCAACCGCAGGCCTGACCGCTATCCGCCGCCCGCAACGCGGTTGGCGGGGTGGTCCACGGCCACCGCAGCGCGGTGCGGAGGCAGCATCGCGCCCGCGAGCAGCAGCCACAGCAACGCCGCGACTCGCGCGACCGGCAGGATCACACCCAGCCCGGGCCAGACCAGGACCAGCGTGGCGGCCTCGCCGAGGACCGCGATGGCCAGCCCCGCCCAGGCCAGTGGCTTCGGCAGCAGCCCCATGACCAGCGCCGGCGCTGCCATACCGGCGACGAGCAGCCCGAGCGCCACGATGTGCCCCGGCCCGCCGACCAGGAACACCAGGAAATACAACGCCCTGACCAACGCTGGGTCGGCGCTGACGTCCGGTCGCGACAGCGTCCAAGCCAGCAAACCTGTCAGGCCCAACGCTGCCGCTGCCAGGGTGCCTGCAGTCAGCGTGACCGTCGCCGCCGATTGGGCCGCGCCGAGCTGACGCAACCGGGCGCTAGCTGATGCCGCGTAGACCGCCAGCGGCACCGACGACGCGAACGCCCCAACCGCGCCGGCCTCTACCGCCACCGGCTCGGCTCGCACATAGTCCAGGACCGGTCCTGACGGCCCGTAAGGCAAGGGCATCAGCCCGCCCAGTGCAACGGCGATGGCCAGCCCACCGAACAGCAGCAGCAGACACGCCGCGGCGAGCAGCACCAGCAGCGGTCCACCGCGGGTGCCGGGCCGAGCCGACTTTTCTGCGGACGAGTCGTTCATCTGAGGAACGATATGCCCCGGCAGCGGCTAAGCCAGTCGGGTGACTTCGACGATCACGTCGAGATCGGTCGCGCCCTCTCCGGAGTAGATGCCTTTCAGCGGGGACACGTCCGAGTAGTCGCGGCCAACCCCCACGCTGACGTACTGCTCGTTGATTTCGGCGTCATTGGTCGGGTCGTAATCCCACCACACCCCGGTCCAGGCCTGAATCCACGCGTGACTCTGACCGTCCACCGTGTCACCGATCTCGGGATTCCGGTCCGGATGTAGGTAGCCCGAGACGTATCTTGCGGGAATTCCCATGCTGCGCAAGACGATCAACGACAGGTGCGCGAAGTCCTGGCACACACCTTTGCCTTCGCGCAGCGCGTCGAGGCCGGAGTAATGCACGCCGGTGCTTCCCGGAAGGTATTCCAGTTCGCTCCGCACCCACTGGGCGGCGGCGACCACCGCGTCGGCGGGTTCGTGGTATTTGGCGATCCGCCTGCCAACGGCGGCAATCCGTTTGCTTGCCGGCGTGTATCCGGTAGGGGTCAGCACCTCGTCGAACCGATCGATCACCGCCTCGGTTTGTAGCTCTGGCCACGTCACCTTCTCATTCGGCGGTTCCGGACGATCGGTCTCGACAATCGACGCCGACGTCACGGTGAGCTCGGTGTGCGGAGCATGCAGATCGAACGCGGTCACCGCAGTCCCCCAATAGTCCACGTAGCGATATGACCTCGTAGCCGGCACCGTCTCGACCCGGTTGAGGATGACGTTTTGCCGCGTGTCCGACCGCGGCGTCAGCCGGGCTTCGTTGTACGACGCGGTCACCGGCGACGGATAGGCGTAGCCGGTGGTGTGCACCACCCGCATCCGCCACATCAGGTCTTGCCCCGCGCGGCGGGCCGCGGACCGCGTTGGCCGACATCGGACCACGCCACCCACGGCGCCACATGAAAGTACTGCAGCGCCAACGCTTCTCCGACTTCACTGCAGGTGTTCTGCAGGCCGGCCAGCCGGGTCTCCAGCGAATCGAGCAGCGCACCGGGTTGCAAGAATTCAAGTTCGCTGCGGGCCCGGCCGAGCAGCCGCTGCGCTTCCGCGGTGGCCCCGATCCGGCTGTGCGGACGGTGCTGCAGTTCGTCGAGGTTGTGCTCGGCCACTTTGAGCGAGAAGAATATCGAGCGCGGGAAAAGCCGGTCGAGCAGCATGAATTCGACCACCCGGTTCGCGTCCAACACCCCGCGATAGGTGCGCAGGTAGGTGTCGTGCGCGCCGGCCGAGCGCAACACCGTCACCCACGCCGGCGACGATGCGCTGTCCCCCACGCGTGACAGCAGCAGCCGCACCGTCATGTCCACCCGCTCGATCGCGCGGCCGAGCATCATGAAGCGGTAGCCGTCGTCACGGGACAGCGTCGAGTCGGCCAGGCCCGCGAACATCGCGGCACGACCTTCGATGAACGACAGAAAGTCGTGCGGCCCAAAGCGTTTGGCTGCCCTTTCCCGTTCGGCTAGCGCATTGTAGGTGGTATTGAGGCATTCCCAGATCTCGGTGGACGTCACTTCCCGCGCCGAGCGCGCGTTTTCCCGGGCAGCCGAGATCGCGTCGACGATCGAGCAGCCCCCTTGGGTATTGCGGCGAAACGCCACCAGATCGGTCAGCGACCAGACGTCCAACTCGGTATCCGGCGGCTCAATCGCGAGCACTTGCAGCAGTACCCGCGAGGTGTGGTCGGGGTCGACGCTGGAGTCCTCGAGCAGTTGGTGCACGCTGACATCGAGAATGCGTGCGGTGTCGTCGGCGCGTTCGACGTAGCGGCCGATCCAGTACAGCGCCTCGGCGTTTCGTGCCAGCATTGCCCACCCGCCTTTACTGTTGCTGCGACTGCTGATCCGGCGGTTGGCGCACCGGCTGCTGGTGTACCGGCTGCTGGCGCTGCGCCGACGCGGAACCGTCGGTCGCGGTGTCGCCGTCCGGCGCGGGGGCCGGCTGCGGCAGGGACCGCACGATTTCAGCCGCGCCCAGCTCGCGGTCGAGCAGCGATGCGCGCGGCGCCAACACCCAGGTGTCCTTCGACCCTCCGCCCTGACTGGAGTTGACCACGAGGGACCCCTCCTGCAGTGCGACTCGCGTCAGACCGCCGGGCAGCACCCACACCTCGTCGCCGTCGTTGACCGCGAAGGGCCGCAGGTCGACGTAGCGGGGCGCGAGTTCGTTCCCGACCCGGGTCGGCACCGTGGACAGCTGCATCACCGGCTGCGCGATCCAGCCGCGCGGATCGTCACGAATCTTTTTGGCCACCGCGGCGCGTTCCTGCGCGGAGGCTTCCGGGCCGAAAACGATGCCGTACCCGCCGGAACCCTCGACCGGCTTGACCACCAGCTCGCCGATGCGGTCGAGCACCTCCTCGCGCTCGTCGTCCAGCCAGCACCGCAACGTGTCCACGTTGGCGAGCAACGGTTTTTCGCCGAGGTAGTACTCGATGATCGTCGGCACATAGGTGTAGACGAGCTTGTCGTCGCCGACCCCATTGCCGACGGCGCTGGAAATCACCACGTTGCCGGCGCGGGCGGCGTTGAGCAGACCGGCGACCCCGAGGACCGAATCCGGGCGGAATTGCAGCGGGTCCAAGAAGGCGTCGTCGATGCGCCGGTAGATGACGTCGACCTGGCGCTCGCCTCCTGTGGTGCGCATGTAAACCTGGTTGTCACGGCAGAACAGGTCGCGGCCTTCGACGAGTTCGACACCCATCTGCCGGGCCAGCAGCGAGTGCTCGAAGTACGCAGAGTTGGCCACGCCCGGGGTGAGCACAACCACGGTCGGGTCGGCCTCGTTGGTGGCCGCCGACTTCCGCAGCGCCCGCAGCAGGTGCGCGGGGTAGTCGTCGACCGCGCGCACCCGGTGGGTGGCGAACAAGTTCGGGAAGACCCGCGCCATCGTGCGCCGGTTCTCCATCACGTACGACACCCCCGACGGCGAGCGCAGATTGTCCTCGAGGACACGGAAATTGCCGCGCTGATCGCGGATCAAGTCGATGCCGGCGACGTGGATTCGTACACCATTGGGTGGGATGATGCCGGCAGCTTGGCGGTGAAAGTGCTGACAGGAGGTCACCAGCCGCCGGGGGATGACGCTGTCGCGCAGGATTTCCTGGTCGCCGTAGATGTCGTCGAGGTACATCTCCAGCGCCTTGACGCGCTGGGTGATGCCGCGTTCCAGCCGCGTCCACTCTGCGGCTGAAATCACCCGAGGGATCAGGTCGAGCGGGAACGGCCGCTCCTGGCCAGACAGCGAGAAGGTGATGCCCTGATCGACGAATGCGCGGCCCAGCGCCTCGGCTCGCGCCTCGAGCTCGGAGGCGTCGGACGGGGCGAGTTCGGCGTAGATGCCCCGGTAAGGGGCCCGGACGTGGCCCTGCGAATCGAACATCTCGTCGAAGGCGTTCGCGTAGCTTCCCGCGTTGTTGTAGCCGTCGAAGATGCGCTGGTAGCGCTTCGACGCGCGGGTCTGGCTGCGTGAGTTGCGCCTGGTCTCGACGGACAGCGTGCGAACGCCCACTGAAATATGCTGCACCACCGCGGCGGTTTCCGCAGGCCAAGGCGCTCCGCTTTGAGAGAATGCCCCGCTGACTGATACCCTGGCTCGTCGCTGCCCAATTGCCTGGGCAAACGCTGACTCACCCACACCCGCCGAGAACGACGAAGGAACTAGCGCGTGGCCAATATCAAGCAGCAGGCGAAGCGCAACCGCACCAACGAGCGCCGGCGGCTGCGCAACAAGTCGGTCAAGTCGTCGGTTCGCACGGCGATCCGCAGGTTCCGTGAGGCTGCCGAGGCCGGTGAGAAAGACAAGGCGGCGGAGCTGCTGGTATCGACCACCCGCAAGCTGGACAAAGCGGCCAGCAAGGGTGTGATCCACAAAAACCAGGCGGCGAACAAGAAGTCTGCGCTGGCGCGCGCATACAACAAGATCTGAACTATCCGCGACTCGTGGCTAGCTCGGCGACCTTCCTGACCGCGGCTTCCAGCGCATAGTCCGCGTCCGCGGCGGCCCCCTTGACGTCGGCGTTGAGTGCCGCAACCAGTTTGATCGCCGTCGCCACCGTGTCGCGCGACCACCGCCGAGCCTGGCGTTGAGCTTTCTGCACCCGCCACGGCGGCATCCCGAGCTCCGCCGCCAGCCGGTAGGGGTCGCCGGACAGGGGTCCCACCCGGGCAATGGTGTGCACGGCTTCGGCCAGCGCGTCAGCGAGCACCACGTGTGGCTCACCGCGCATCATCGCCCACCGCAGCGCCTCGGCAGCTCCGGCCAGGTCGCCGGTCACGGCTTTGTCGGCGATGTCGAAGCCCTTCACTTCGGCCTTGCCGCTGTGGTAGCGGCGCACCGCCACGACGTCGACCTGGCCGCCGGTGTCGGCGACCAGCTGCGAGCAGGCCGAAGCCAGTTCGCGCACGTCGGACCCCACCGCGTCGAGCAGCGCGGTGACCGTGTCGTCGTCGACCCGCATGTTCAGCGAGCGGAATTCGCCACGAACGAAGTCGACGCGTTCACTGGCTTTGATGATGCGGGCGCATGGGTGAACCTCGGCGCCGAGGTCCCGCAGTTGGTTTGCCAGTGATTTGGCTCGCCCCCCGCCGGAATGGACGACCACCAGCACGGTTGCGGGCGGGATGTCGGCAGCTGCGGTGGCGATGAGCGTGGCCGCGTCCTTGCCAGCCTCGCCGGCGGCTTCCAGCACCACCACCCGCTCGTCGGCGAATAGCGACGGGCTCAGCAGCTCGGCGAGCTCGTAGGCGTCGACATCACCGGCACGCACCCGGCTCACCGGCACATCGTCGGTGCCGGCATGCTCCCGCACCGATCGCAGTATCGCCGCGACGGCGCGCTCGACCAGCAGCTCTTCGTCTCCCAGCACCAGATGTAACGGCGAAACCGCTGAGCTCACCCCACGATCGTGTCACGACCAGCCGACACCGACACGCCGGACACCAGCCCCGACAACGCCCACGCCACCAGGCACGCCACGCCAACCGCGGCGGCCGCCCGAAACCACCGCCACCGCCAGAGCGCGACGACCAGCACAGCGCCGACGCCGACCACCACCACGCCGGCCACACCCGTGGGCACGGGTAGGTTCGCAGCCGGCACACCGGCCGCCCAGTGCGCGACGTTGAGCACCCACCACAGCTCAGGACCGGTGAAGCGGATCAGCAGTTGTGCCGCCACCGGCCAGCACACGCCCAGCGTGGCCGCCGCGGTGCCCAGCACGGTGATCGGCGCAATCACGGGGGCCACGGCAAGATTGGCCGCCGCGGCCACCACGCTGACGCGCCCGGAGATCCCGGCCACCAGCGGCGCGGTGACCAATTGCGCGGCACACGCAATAGCAACCGCATCCGCGAGCGGCCTGGGCCAGCCGCGCGAAACCATGCGCCGAGACCATCCCGGCGCAATCACAACCAGCGCCGCCGTCGCCACCACCGACAAGGCAAAGCCCACGTCGACAGCCAGCTGGGGAGC
>NZ_DASRBZ010000644.1:0-6427 GCF_035653355.1 Mycobacterium sp.
ACGCGCGACCGCCGTTGTGGTAGGGGGGTCGGCCGCGCTGCTGACGGGCGGCATCGCCCATGCCGACACCGCGCCGCCGGCGCCGGTTCCCAACCTTGGCAGCATCGGCCAGCAGCTTGCCAATGCACCGCAATTGCTCCAGGGCCTCACGAGCGCCCTCGGCGGCGCGCCGGCCACACCGCCGACCCCGCCGCCCATGGCCAGCGCTGACATCCGCGTGCCGCAGCTGCCGGCAAACGTTCCGGGCGCTTCCGCTCTCGCACCACCGGCGACGTCGCCCACACAAGGGACGCCCGCCGCCATGCCGGGGCTCAATTCGATCCTTCCGGGCGCAACTCCTTCGGCGCCCGCAACTGCTCCGGCTGCGACGGCTCCGACGGCTGGCCCGGGCCTAATGCCGAACGCCCAGGTTTCGCTGCCGAACGTGCCGTTCTCGCCGGTGCCATTGCCGCAGCAAGTCTCCCTGCCTGGCGACCTGGCTTCGCTTGCTCCCGGGGGTGTCCCGATC
This sequence comes from Mycobacterium sp., assembly GCF_035653355.1. GTDB lineage: Bacteria > Actinomycetota > Actinomycetes > Mycobacteriales > Mycobacteriaceae > Mycobacterium. The sequence continues at coordinate 509 of NZ_DASRBZ010000644.1, forward strand.
CCGCGCGGCATGACGCCGCCGACCGCTCCGGTGCCATCGACTGCGACTGCGCCGCCGGCAGTGATCAACAACCCGATATTGATCCCGCTTTCGGCGCTGCCCTGAGCGTGTAGCCGACTGCCCCACCGAGATACCGGGAGAACACCGTGGTACGCATCTGGAATTTCCGCAGCGGCTTCGCCGCCGTTGCGATCGCTTCAAGCGCCGGATTAGCGCTATGCCCTAGCGCTGCCGCTGAGCCGGCGCCACCGCAACCGCTACCGTCCCAACAACTCCCGGGTCTGCCGGCGCTCTCGCAGCTGAGTCCGATCATCCAGCAGGCGGCCGCCGACCCTGAGCAAGCGTCCCAGCTGCTCATGGCGGCGGCGTCAATGTTTACGCAGAATCCCACAGCGCCGGACGCGTCGAAAAATGTCGCCTCGGCCGTGAACCAGTTCGTGCAGGACCCGGCGGTTCCGAGCGCCGCGGCGGCTCATACGCCGCCACTGGGTGTGCAACCGGGCGCTAAGGCACACCTGCCAACTGGGATCGATCCCGCCCATGCCGTGGGGCCGGCCCCAGCATCAGCGGCTCCGGCGCAAGCCGCTCCGCCAGCGGGGCCGGCCGCGCGGCCGGGCGCTGCTCCGGCGGCCATGGCCACGCCGCCGGCCGGCCCTCCTGCTGCTGCGCCGCCGGGGCCCGCACCCGCACCGTCGGCGGCCGCACCGTCGGGGCCGGCGCCCGCACCGTCGGGCCCGGCGCCAGCGGCCGGGGGCCCGGCGCCCGCGGCCGCCCCTGGTTTCGGCCCGGACGCTCCGCCCACCCAGGACTTCATGTACCCCTCGATCGGCAGCGGCTGCCTGGCCGACGGCAGCAACTCAATCGCGACCGCGCTGTCGGTGGCGGGTCCGGCGAAGATCCCGACTCCGGGTCCCGGACCCGGCCAAACCGCCTACGTGTTCACCGCGATCGGGACACCGGGACCCGCCGAAGAGCAGAAGCTGCCATTGAACGTCACGTGGGTGAACCTCACCACCGGCAAGTCGGGCAGCGCCACACTCAAGCCTCGCCCCGATATCAACCCTGACGGGCCGACCACCTTGACCGTTATCGCCGACACCGGTTCGGGCAGCATCATCTCGACGATCTTCGGGCAGGTCACCACCAAGGAAAAGCAGTGCCAGTTCCTGCCCACCATCGGCTCGACGGTGGTGCCGTAGGAGTACTACTTCTAGCGCGAGCGGGCGCATTTGTACGCCACAGCCGGTGTGTCGGTGTGCAAACACGCCCGCTCGCGGCCACCGTGGGCAACTCAGTAGGCCATGAAGAGGATCGCGTCGCGGTCGTACTCCAGGCCGGGATGCGCGCTGGCAAGGTGCTGCTGGGTCAGTTCGACCAGTTCGTCCTCGTCCTTGCCGACGATCGCCTCACCGCACGGACAGTTCAGGTGTGTTTTCACGTTGCCGCCTTTCGCGTCACCTTCGGAGTCGCCGTCTTGGCTGCCTTCATCTGCTTCTTGTGGGAGCGCACCTGCTCGAGTGAGCGGGCGTCGAAGACATCGGCCACCGACATGTGGCTGCCGGCCTTGCCGTATTCGCCGGCCGCTGTCCGCCAGCCCGCCGGCGTCACACCGTACTGCTTGCCCAGCAACGCCAAAAAGATGCGGGCCTTCTGCTCGCCGAAGCCCGGCAGCCCCTTGAGCCGCCGCAGCACTTCGGCCCCGTCGGGGTCACCGGCCGTCCATAACCCAGCGGCGTCGCCGTCGTATCGGTCGACGACGACCTGCGCGAGCGCCTGGATCCGCTTAGCCATCGAACCCGGAAAGCGATGTATCGCAGGCCGTTCCGAGCACAGTGCGGCGAACTTGTCTGGGTCGTAGTCGGCGATCTTGGTAGCGTCGAAGCCGCCCATGCGGTCGGCGATCTTCCTGGGGCCCGCGAACGCCGTCTCCATCGGCACCTGCTGGTCCAGCAACATGCCGACGAGCAACGCGAGCGGGTTGGATTCCAGCAACGCGTCGGCGTGCGGATCCTGAGCGAGCTGCAGTTTTGGCACTCGCCCAGTTTAAAGCGGCGGCGGCAGTATCGCGGCCAGAGCGTCCATGCACAGGGCACGGACTTCTTCGCGGGTGAACTGCTCGTCGGCCAGCCACTGCACACACAGCACCCGCACGAACGCCAGCCAGCTGATGACGATGGCGGAAAGCCGTTGGCGCGCAGACTGGTCCAGGTCGGCTGCGTCGGCGACGCGATCCCGCAGCGCGGCCAGCTCGGCGTTGATGATGTCCTGCACGACCGGATCGCTGGCCAATGTCCGGTTGGCGGCCAGCACAGTGTTGCGGTTGGCCACGAAGTAGTCGAGGTGAGCATCCAGACCGCCGGCGATCTGGTCTTCGAGCGAAGCATCCGGGCGCAACCGAACGCCGTCGAGCAGCCGCTCGGCCGCTCGCCGGTATACCGACGCGAACAGTGTCGGTTTGCCGGGGAAATAGCGGTACAGCAGCGCCCGGGAAATGCCGGCCTCTTCGGCGACCGCATCCATGGTCACGTCCTCGTAGGGCAGGGAAGCGAAGACCCGCTCCGCGGCGTCGACGACGTGTTCGCGGCGACGCTCCGGCCCGAGACGGCGTTGAACGGCCACACCCAGATGCTAGTTGACAACCGTCTACCACTGTCCCGTGACGCCGGGACGCCGGCTAGACGATCACCTTGGGCCACAAGACCTTACATGCTAAGTTGACACTAGTCTACTTACCGGGCTACGTTGGCCGAGCCTCCCTCCGCATCGCGAAAGGAACCGCCCAGATGGCTGACATTTCCGCTGTCACGACGCCCAAAGGGCGATACCTGAAGTATCTGAGCGTGTGCACCGGCGTGTCATCGATCGCCATCGGGGCCTACCACTTCGCGCTCGGCACTGCGTCGGTTCCCGGCGCGACGGACGCCAACGCGACAGTCGACTCTCGTGAGCGCTTCTACTCGGCCATCTTTACCGGGTACGGAATCGCCTGGATGCGCGCAGCTGGGAAGTCACCGATCCGCGCCGACGAGGTGCGCCTGCTGGCCGGGCTGATGTTGGCTGGCGGCGTGGGGCGGTTGATCTCCCGGGCCGTAAACGGTCGACCGCATTGGTTTCAGGACGTCCTTGCTGCAGTCGAATTGGCTGTTCCGGCAGCATTTCTCGGGCTGGCTGACGCTCAGCAGAAAGCCGCGCTGGGCCCGGCGGTCACCGGCTAACCGCTTTTGCGCCGGAACTCCCGGCGGCTTTCGGCGGGTCCGTGTGCACGCGGCTGTTTGGCGCCGGCGTCCTTACGCGCGGATCCGGATGACGCCTTCTGCTTCTTGCGGTCCAGGGCTTCCCGGAACTTACGCTTGGTCTCGTCGTCCGATGTGGATTCTGGCCCTGACTTCGATACCGCCATGACCGCAGCGTAGCGCGAACGACGGTTTGACCGCTTCGCGGAGATTAACGAATGCCGGGCGGCAGGCCGTAGACGTGGGTGATGGGCAGCGTCACAACCACGCGCCGGTCGGTGACCATCGCATCGCGGTATTCGTCCCAGTCCGGGTGTTCGCCGGCGATGTTGCGGTACAAGGTGATCAGCGCCTCGACGGTGTCGTCATCGCGCGCGGCCGCCGGCGGCGTCAATTCCGCGGTGCCTTCCGCGACGGCGTACGACCATCCGTCGTCGGCGTTGACCAGGATCGAAGCCCGCGGGTCACGGCGCAAGTTGCGGGTCTTGGCACGCGGCTCGGTGATCGATACCTGGATAACCAGATTGCGCGGGTCGAAGTAGTACTGCACGTTCGAGAGCTGGGGACGCCCGTCGCGCTTGATGGTGGCGAGCACGCCGATGGAGTTCCCACTGATCACGGCCAGCAGCTTGTCGTCGAACACTCGGCGTCCCATGAAGCGAGCCTACCGTCGCGGCGGTCGGTGACCGGTCCCGATTCGCCGGCGGCGTCGCTACCATCGCGCTATGACGAGGGTCGACGGCAATTCGCTGCTGGGCGTCTCGACCACCACACTGTGGACGTTGCGCAATCGCGCCATCGAGGCCAAGCGCCCGAACGGTGTGCTCGACGACCCTTGGGCCATCGCACTTTTCGACGCGATCGACTATGACTACGAGAAGTTCGGCAAGCCGCATCAGTATCACCCGCGGCGGGCGCTGACGTTCGACTCTGCCACCGCGGAGTATTTGCGTACGCACCCAAAGGCGTCCGTCGTAGCCCTGGCCGAAGGCTTGCAGACCAGCTTCTGGCGTCTGGACCGTGCCGGTCTGCTCGACGGCGTTACGTGGTATTCGGTCGACCTGCCGCCGGTGATGGCGCTGCGTCGCCAACTGCTCCCGCGCGACGACCGCATCGTCGAACTCGCCCAGTCGGCGCTGGACCGCAGCTGGATGGACCGCGTCGAAACCGGGCACGGCGTACTCATCACCGCCGAGGGCCTGCTGATGTACCTGCCGCCGGGCGATGGGCGCGACTTGATCGTCGACTGTGCGGCCCGATTTCCCGGCGGCCAGATGATATTCGACTCGATACCGCATTGGGCCAGTCGACGAACGCTGCAGGGCTGGCATCTATCTGATCGCTATGCGTTACCGCCCATGCCGTTCGGGCAGACCGCGGACGAGAGTGTCGCCCTCGGCCGTCAAATCCCCGGCGTGTGCGCGGCCCGCGATGTCCCGCTGCGGCCCGGCCACGGAATGTCCAAGCTGCTCGCGTGGGGGCCCGTGGATCGCATCCGCCCAATGCGGCGGAGGCGGTCGAGCGTCACCCTTCTGGAGTTCGCATGACGCGCTATGCGGCGTTTCTGCGCGGCGTCAACGTCGGCGGCGTCAACCTCAAGATGGCCGAGGTGGCAGCCGCGTTGACCGACGCCGGTTTCGGCAACGTGCGCACCATCTTGGCCAGTGGCAACGTGCTGCTGGATTCCGCTTCGCGCGTCGGCACGGTGCGCAAGAAGGCCGAGGCCGCCCTTCGCGAGAAGTTTGGCTATGACGCCTGGGTGCTGGTCTACGACGTCGAGAAAGTGGCTGCCATCCTCGATGCATATCCGTTCGACCGCGAGGTCGAGGGATACCAGTCTTATGTCACGTTCGTCAGCGACACCACGGTGCTCGACGAACTCGCCGCCCTGGAAGCCGGCCCCGACGAGAAGATCAGCCACGGTGACGGAGTCATCTACTGGCAGGTTCCCAAGGGCGCCACCCTGGACAGCACCATCGGCAAGACGATGGGCAAGCCGCGCTACAAGTCGTCGACGACTACCCGCAACCTGCGCACGCTGGCCAAGGTGCTGCAGGCAGCCGACAAGTAGCGTCAGTCGTCCGGTGCCGCATCGAGATAACGCATCGCGTCGTGCTTGCCGAGGCCCAGGCCTCGGGCGGTGTCGAGGTAGCTCCGGGCCGCCGCGGCCATCGCGGCGTCGGCAGGGTCGGCCCGGGCGACGAAAGTGCCGAACCGGCCGCGGGTTTCGACGATGCCGGCAGCCTCCAGCTCACGGTAAGCGCGGGCCACGGTATTCACCGCAAGGTGCAGCTGGCCGGCCAGTTCGCGCACGGTCGGCAATCTGGTTCCAGGCCCCAACCTGCCGGTCCGGATTTCGTCGATGAGCTGGGTCCTGAGCTGGTCGAACAGCGGCCTGCCCGCCCGCGCGTCGAGTCGCACTGATTCCCCCAGCTCCACCTGCTCAGTATCTCGCAGCGACTATGTTGGGAGGGTGCGGATCACAGTGCTCAGTGGCGCGGGAGTCTCGGCGGAGAGTGGAGTGCCGACTTTTCGCGACGACAAGAACGGGCTGTGGGCACGCTTCGACCCCTACGAGTTGGCCAGCATCGACGGCTGGCTGCAAAACCCGGAACGGGTCTGGGGTTGGTACTTGTGGCGGCACTACCTGGCCAGCTGCGTCGAACCCAACGACGGCCACCGCGCC
>NZ_DASRBZ010000645.1:0-5072 GCF_035653355.1 Mycobacterium sp.
GACCGCACTGCCGGTGTGGAACAAGTTGCGCACCGGAGCCACGCAGTCGGCTTCGGGCGATGAGCGCACGGAAGGGACGGCACACAGCGATGATTGAGACAATCCTGGCCGACGCCCAAATCCAGGTCGGCGAGCACACCACAGCCAAGTGGTTCGGGCTGACGATCAATACGGACACGGTGCTATCGACCGCAATCGCGGCAGTCATCGTGATCGCACTCGCCTTCTATCTGCGGGCAAAGGTTACCGCGACCGGCGTGCCCAACGGAGTGCAGTTGTTCTTCGAGGCGATCACCATCCAGATGCGCAACCAGATCGAGAGCACGATCGGGATGCGGATCGCGCCATTCGTGCTGCCACTGGCGGTCACCATCTTCGTGTTCATCCTGATCTCGAACTGGCTCGCAGTGCTGCCGCTGCAGATTAAGGACAAATCTGGCGCCCCCACCGAGCTGCTCAAGCCGGCGGCGGCAGACATCAATTACGTGTTGGCGTTGGCACTTTTCGTGTTCGTCTGCTATCACGTGGCGGGAATCTCGCGCCGCGGCATTCTCGGTCACCCGATCAAGGTGGTCAAGGGGCACGTCGCGGCGCTGGCGCCGATCAACATGGTCGAGGAAGTCGCCAAGCCGATCTCGCTGTCCCTTCGACTCTTCGGCAATATCTTCGCCGGCGGAATCATGGTGGCGCTGATCGCGATGTTTCCGCCGTATATCTTGTGGGCGCCCAACGCCATCTGGAAGGCGTTCGACTTGTTCGTCGGGTTCATCCAGGCGTTTATTTTCGCGCTGTTGACTATCTTGTACTTCGCTCAGGCGATGGAACTGGAAGAGGAGCACGAATAAAGCAGCCACGAACTTGCAAGACCTGGGCACTACTACGAGAGCCTGGTAGACCGCTACCAGACATCAAGGAGGAAATGGAATGGCAGGGTTAGATCCACAAGTCGCGTCCGGCGCCCTCATCGGCGGTGGACTGATCTTGGGCGGCGGCGCAGTCGGCGCCGCGATTGGTGACGGTATCGCCGGTAACGCGCTGATTTCCGGCATCGCCCGCCAGCCCGAAGCACAAGGCCGGCTGTTCACTCCGTTCTTCATCACCGTCGGTCTGGTGGAGGCCATGTACTTCATCAACCTGGCTTTCATGGCTCTGTTCGTTTTCGCCACCCCAGTCAAGTAATCCGCTGAGATGGGGGACATGAGCGCTATCGTCCTGGCCGCCGGCCAGGAAGGTGGAGGCGGCGGCGGCAACAACTTCCTCCTCCCCAACGGCACCTTCTTCGTCGTGCTGATCATCTTCCTGATCGTGCTCGGCGTAATCGGCACTTTTGTCGTGCCGCCGATTATGAAAGTGCTGCGCGAGCGCGAGTACATGGTCGCCAAGACACTGGCCGACAACAGGCGGTCCGACGAGCAATTCGCCGCCGCGCGGGACGACTACGAACAAGCGATGACCGAAGCGCGGGTCGAGGCGTCAAGCATTCGCGACAATGCCCGGGCAGAAGGCCGCAAGATTCTCGAGGACATGCGTGGCCGTGCCGAAGAAGAAGTGCGATCGACACTGCAAGATGCTCGCGAGCAATTGAAGCGAGAAGGTGACGCGGTCGCAGAAGAGCTTCGCGCCAGGGTGGAGGCCATGTCGGTCACCCTCGCCAGCCGAATCCTCGCCGTCGACATTGCTGCCGCGCCGGCAACGACAAGCTCGAAGCGGTAACCGGCGATGTCGACTTTCATCGGCCAGCTAGCCGGATTCGCGGTCATCGTCTTCTTGGTGTGGCGCTACGTCGTGCCGCCGGTGCGCAGGCTGATGACCGACCGGCAGAACGCTGTCCAGCAGGAACTGGACGAGGCTGCTGAAGCCGCCAACCGGCTGGACGAAGCGAGCCAGGCTCATGCCAAAGCTCTCGAAGACGCCAAGGCCGAAGCGCAACGTATCACCGAAGAGGCCCGTACTGACGCCCAGCGTCTCGCTGAACAACTACGGGAACAGGCCGATGCCGAAGTGGAACGTGTCAAAGTCCAGGGCGCTCGCCAGGTGGAGTTGCTACGAGCACAGCTGATCCGTGATCTTCGCCAAGACCTCGGTTACGAATCGGTGCGACGCGCACGGGAATTGGTGCGCGACCACGTCGCCGACTCGGCCCAGCAGTCTGCCACCGTCGACCGTTTCCTGGATGAGCTCGATGCAATGGCTCCCTCGGAGGCGGAAGTCCAGTCCCCCGTGTTAGCGAAGATGCGTTCGGGGAGCCGGCAGGCGCTGACCAGCTTGGTGGAGCGGTTCGGCGAGATAGCTGACGACCTGGACGATAAGGGGCTATCCACCGTTGCCGACGAGCTGGCCTCCGTTGCAATGCTGCTGAACCGCGAAACTGTCGTGACCCGATATCTCACCGTGCCGGCCGAGGACGCGAGTCCCAGGGTCCATCTGATCGAGCGGTTGATATCCGGCCAAGTCGGAGATCCCACGCTGGACGTGCTCCGCGCTGCGGTGTCGGAGCGCTGGTCGGCCAGCTCCGATCTGGTCGACGCCGTAGAACACGTGGCACGCCAGGCATTGCTGACGCGGGCAGAGCGGGCCGGTCAGGTCGACGAGGTGGAGGACCAGCTGTTCCGGTTCAGTCGCATCCTGGACACGCAGCCTCACCTTGCCATTCTGCTGGGCGACGACACCGCCCCCGCCGAAGGTCGAGTCGAGTTACTGGACAAGGTGCTCGACAATGCGAGCGGCAGAGTCAACCCGATTGCGGTTGCGCTTCTGTCCCAAACGATCCAGCTGCTGCGCGGGCAACCGGCCGATGAGGCCGTGCTGCACCTTGCCGAGGTAGCGGTGGCGCGCCGTGGCGAAGTCGTGGCACGCGTCAGCGCAGCGGCAGAAATCAGCGACGATCAGCGCAGGCGGCTGACCGAAGTGCTGAGCCGCATCTACGGTCATCCCGTGGCGGTGCAGATGCAGATTGACCCTGAACTTCTGGGCGGTCTTCGAATCTCTGTCGGTGACGAGGTGATCGACGGTACGCTCTCGGCTCGTCTCGCCACTGCGGAAACCCAGCTACCCGACTGAGTCAGCACAACAGGAACCAGGAAGACGAAAACCCATGGCCGATTTGACAATTTCCCCTGACGACATTCAAGGCGCGATCGAAGAGTACGTTAGCTCCTTCACCTCCGACACCGCCCGCGAGGAGGTCGGCACTGTCGTGGATGCCGGCGACGGCATCGCGCACATCGAGGGCTTGCCCTCGGTCATGGCCCAAGAGCTGCTCGAGTTCCCCGGCGGCGTGCTCGGCGTGGCGCTCAATCTCGACGAGCACAGTGTCGGCGCGGTGATCCTCGGCGACTTCGAGAAAATCGAAGAGGGCCAGCAGGTTAAGCGCACCGGCGAGGTGTTGTCGGTCCCCGTCGGCGACGGGTATCTGGGCCGGGTAGTCAACCCGCTTGGCCAGCCGATCGACGGGCGTGGCGACATCGAAGCCAAAGAGCGCCGGGCGTTGGAGCTCCAGGCTCCCTCGGTGATCAATCGTCAGTCCGTGAAGCAGCCGCTGCAGACCGGGATCAAGGCCATCGACTCGCAGACCCCGATCGGCCGGGGACAGCGCCAGCTGATCATCGGCGACCGCAAGACCGGCAAAACCGCGATCTGTGTGGACACCATTCTGAATCAGCGGAAGAACTGGGAGAGCGGCGACGAGGAGCTTCAGGTTCGCTGCGTCTATGTGGCCATCGGCCAGAAGGGCACCACGATTGCCGCCGTTCACCACGACCTCGAAGAAGGCGGCGCAATGGACTACACCACGATCGTGGCGGCGCCGGCAGCCGAATCGGCCGGGTTCAAATGGCTTGCGCCCTATACCGGTTCGGCGATCGGCCAACATTGGATGTATGAGGGCAAGGACGTGCTGATCGTGTTCGACGACCTCAGCAAGCATGCCGATGCCTACCGTGCAATGTCGCTGTTGCTGCGGCGTCCACCGGGCCGCGAAGCCTATCCGGGTGACGTGTTCTACCTGCACTCACGGCTGCTGGAACGCTGCGCCAAGCTGTCCGACGACCTTGGAGGCGGCTCATTGACCGGTCTGCCGATCGTCGAGACAAAAGCGAACGACATCTCGGCTTACATCCCGACCAACGTCATCTCGATTACCGACGGGCAGTGCTTCCTGGAGACAGATTTGTTCAATCAGGGTGTGCGCCCTGCCATCAACGTCGGCATGTCGGTGTCCCGGGTGGGTGGCGCTGCGCAGATCAAGGCGATGAAGGACGTGGCCGGATCGCTGCGTCTTGATCTGTCGCAGTACCGCGAATTGGAGTCGTTCGCATCCTTCGCTTCGGACTTGGATGAAAACACGCAGAAGCAACTGAACCGTGGCGAGCGACTGGTCGAACTGCTCAAGCAACCGCAGAACCAGCCCATGCCGGTCGAAGAACAGGTCATCTCCATTTTCCTGGGCACCGGTGGTCACCTGGACTCGGTACCCGTCGAAGACATCAACCGGTTCGAATCCGAATTCCTCGACCACGTTCGGTCCTCTGAAGAGGGGATCTTGAAGGAGATCCGCGAATCGCGGGAGTTCAGCGACGAGCTCGCCGACAAGGTCACCGAGGTGGTCAACGAGTTCAAGAAGGGCTTTGCGGCCACCGGTGGCGGATCGGTGGTGCCCGACGAACACGTCGAGGCCTTGGATGAGGAACAGTTGGGCAAGGAATCGGTGCAGGTGCACAAGCCCGCACCGAAGAAGGAAAAGAAGAAGTAGCCGAGGATGGGTGCCACACTTCGTCAGTTGCGCGGACGGATCCGCTCGGCCGGGTCGATCAAGAAAATCACCAAGGCCCAGGAGATGATCGCGACGTCGCGTATCGGCAAGGCGCAGTCCCGACTCCAGGCTGCGCGGCCCTATGCAACCGAGATCACGCGGATGCTTACCACCCTGGGCAACGAAGCCGCGCTTGACCATCCACTGCTCGTGGAGCGTCCCGAGCCGAAGCGCGCGGGCGTTCTCGTCGTGTCCTCAGATCGTGGCCTTTGCGGCGCCTACAACTCGAGCATCTTCCGCCGCAGCGAGCAACTGTTTTCGC